>NZ_JAEILC010000026.1:0-191271 GCF_016307435.1 Pseudomonas sp. S4_EA_1b
CTGCATCGGGGGCAAGCCCCCTCCCACACTGTTTGGTGCTGATTCTGGGTCAGCGGCTCTGGCGCTGTTGTAACAACAGGTTGCTAAACCCGGCGCCGGCCAATTGCTTCTGCGCCACGGTCAGCTGTTCGCGGTTGCTGAATGGCCCCACCAACACGCGATACCAGGTTGCGTCTTTCACCGTGCCGGATTCCACCGTCACCGTCTGGCCCAACAGAATGATCTGGGCACGCACGCGATCCGCATCGGCCTGCTTCGGGAACGAGCCAGCTTGCAGGAAGAACTTGGTCACCGGTGCGGCCTTGGTTTCGGCAACCGGCGGTGCTGGCGGAGGAGTAATCCCGGCCAACGCCGCCTGGGCCCGCGCGGTGTCGATTTTCGCCGCTTCCGCCGGGGTGACCGGCGTGGTCGGCACTTGCGGCGTCGGCAGGGTTTTCTCCGGCACAGCGTCAGGCGGCACGATCACTTCCGATTCCGGCAACAGCGTGTAGAAGTCGTATTTCGGCTTCACCGGCGCCGTAGGGCTTGGAGTGGTCTTGTTGGCTTCAGCGATCTTCGAAGCTTTCTGCTGCTCTTGTTTAACCCGTTTGACGTCGTCGCCCTGGCCTGGGTCCAGCTTCATCAGAAACACGATAAAGGCGCCGACCGTGAGGCCGATGGCCATCCACAACCAGCCCGGGATCGGCTTCTTCGCCGGGGGCTGGTAGCGGCTGGCGCCGCGCTTGGGTGCAGGTTTTTTCTTGGCAGCCAACTTACATACGCTCCAGAGTTTCCAGGCCCAACAGTTCCAGGCCTTGCTTGAGGGTCCGTCCAGCCAGTGCGGCGAGGCGCAGGCGACTCTGCTTGTGGGCTTCGTCGTCGGCGGTGAGGATCGGGCAGTTCTCGTAGAAACTGGAGAACAACCCGGCCACTTCGTACAAATAGGTGCACAGGATATGTGGCGTGCCTTTTTCGCCAACGCTGTTCAGCACTTCGCCGAATTGCGCCAACTTGGCGGCCAGGTCCTGTTCATGGGGAGCGTCCAGCACGATCTGGCCTTCGACTTGGCTGAAGTCCTTGCCCAGTTTGCGGAACACGCCGGCCACGCGGGTGTAGGCGTACAGCAGGTACGGCGCCGTATTGCCTTCGAAGTTGAGCATCAGCTCGAAGTTAAAGCTGTAGTCGCTGGTGCGGTGCTTGGACAGGTCGGCGTATTTCACCGCGCCGATCCCCACCACGCGGGCGATGTTGCGCAAGTCGGCTTCGGCCAGCTCCGGGTTCTTTTCCTTTACCAGGTTATAGGCACGGTCCTGGGCTTCGTTAAGCAGGTCGATCAGCTTG
This sequence comes from Pseudomonas sp. S4_EA_1b, assembly GCF_016307435.1. Taxonomy (NCBI): domain Bacteria; kingdom Pseudomonadati; phylum Pseudomonadota; class Gammaproteobacteria; order Pseudomonadales; family Pseudomonadaceae; genus Pseudomonas; species Pseudomonas sp. S4_EA_1b. The sequence goes on from NZ_JAEILC010000026.1 coordinate 1,321, forward strand.
ACGGTGCCGCCATCGCGGGTTTTGAACGGGCGGCCGTCGGCGCCGTTCATGGTGCCGAAGCCCATGTGTTCCATATGCATCGGGTGGGTGACGAAACCGGCGCGACGCGCTACTTCGAACACCTGCTGGAAGTGCAGGGCCTGGCGCTGGTCGACGAAGTACAGCGCACGGTCCGCCTTGAGCACGCCACTGCGGTAGCGTACGGCCGCGAGGTCGGTGGTGGCGTACAGATAGCCGCCATCGGCCTTGACGATGATCACCGGCAGCGGCTCGCCGTCGGCGGTCTTGAATTCTTCGAGGAATACGCACTGCGCGCCGTTGCTCTCCACCAGCAGGCCCTTGGCCTTGAGGTCATTGACCACATTGATCAGGTCGTCGTTGTAGGCGCTTTCGCCCATCACGTCGGCCATGGTCAGTTTGACGTTGAGCAGGGTGTAGATCTGCTGGCAGTGGGCCAGGGAGATATCGCGGAAGCGGTTCCACAGCGCCAGGCATTCTTCGTCGCCGGCCTGCAGCTTGACCACCAGGCCACGGGCGCGGTCGGCAAATTCTTCGGATTCGTCGAAGCGCTTCTTGGCGGCGCGGTAGAAGTTCTCCAGGTCAGACAGCTCATTGCTGGTGATCGGGTTTTCCTGCAGGTACGCCATCAGCATGCCGAACTGGGTGCCCCAGTCGCCCACGTGGTTCTGGCGGATCACGGTGTCGCCGAGGAATTCCAGCACCCGTGCCACGCCGTCGCCGATGATGGTCGAGCGCAAGTGGCCAACGTGCATCTCTTTGGCCAGGTTGGGCGCCGACAGGTCGATGACCACGCGCTGGTTGTCGCCGGCCTTGCGCACGCCGATACGGGCATCGGCCAGCGCGGCGTCCAGGCGCGAGGCCAGGGCCTGGGTGTTCTGGAAAATATTGATAAAGCCCGGACCGGCGATTTCGGCCTTGCTCACCTGCGGGTCGGCCGGCAGGGCGGCGATGATTTTTTCCGCCAGGTCGCGCGGCTTCATGCCGGCCGGCTTGGCCAGCATCATCGCGATATTGCTGGCGAAGTCGCCGTGGGTCTTGTCACGGGTGTTCTCCACCTGAATCGCCGGCGTCAGGCCTTCAGGCAACACACCTTCGTTGACGAGTTGGGTGAGGGCTTGTTGGATCAGCTGGCGAATGGTGTCTTTCATGGTGTTCTCTTTCGACCGCAAGCGGCGGCGCGCGATGCGCAGGTGGAAAAACTGGGCATTATCCGTGGCGGGGGCGGGCTTGCCAACCTTCGCGGGACCTGTGGCCAGGCTTAATACAAATCTACCGGGTCTACGTCCAGCGACCATCTCACCTGGCGACCGCTCGGCATTTGCTCCAGCGCAAGTAACCAGCTACTTAACAGGCGATGCAAGGGGGCTCGCGCGCTGGCTTGCAGCAGCAGCTGTGCCCGATAACGTCCAGCGCGGCGCTCCATGGGCGCGGGCACCGGGCCAAGCAGTTCGATGCCGGTCAGACCCAACTCCCCGAGCAAACGTTCGGCAGCGCTGCACGCTTCATCCAGAAAACCTTCGGCCTGCCCCGGTTTATGCGCCTCGGCGCGCAGCAGCGCCAAGTGTGCGAACGGCGGCAGGCCGGCGGAACGGCGTTCGCTCAGGGCCTGTTCGGCAAAGGCGAAATAGCCTTGCTCGGTCAGTTGGATCAGCAACGGATGGTCGGCCAGGTGTGTCTGGATAATCACTCGCCCGGGCTCCTCGGCCCGTCCCGCGCGGCCGGCGACCTGCACGATCAACTGCGCCATGCGCTCGCTGGCGCGGAAATCACCGGAGAACAGGCCGCCATCGGCGTCCAGGATCGACACCAGGGTCACCCGAGGGAAGTGATGGCCTTTGGCAAGCATCTGGGTGCCCACCAGAATGCACGGGTGGCCCTTCTGGATGGTGGCAAACAGTTGGTTCATCGCGTCCTTGCGCGACGTGCTGTCGCGGTCGACCCGCAGCACCGGGTAATCCGGGAACAGAATGCCCAGGCGCTCTTCGGCACGCTCGGTGCCCGCGCCGACCGGCCGCAGGTCTACCTTGCCGCACTGCGGGCAGTGGCGCGGCACTCGCTCCACATGGCCGCAGTGATGGCAGCGCAATTCGCCGTAGCGCTGGTGCACGGTCATGCGCGCATCGCAGCGTTCGCACTCGGACATCCAGCCGCAGTCATGGCACAACAGGGTGGGGGCAAATCCACGACGGTTGAGGAACACCAGCACTTGCTGGCCGGCGGCAAGGGTCTGGCCGATAGCTTGTTGCATCGGCCCGGAAATACCACTGTCCAGCGGACGGCTTTTCACGTCCAGACGCAGGAAACGTGGCTGCTTGGCGCCACCGGCCCGTTCATTCAGGCGTAGGAGCCCGTACCGGCCGGTATAGGCGTTGTGCAAGCTCTCCAAGGATGGTGTGGCTGAGCCCAGCACAATCGGAATGTCTTCCTGGCGCGCGCGCACCAGTGCCAGGTCGCGGGCGTGATAGCGCAAGCCTTCCTGCTGCTTATAGGAGCCGTCGTGCTCCTCGTCGATGATGATCAACCCGGGATTTTTCATCGGCGTGAACAGCGCTGAACGGGTGCCGATGATGATGTCGGCCTCGCCGTCCCGCGCTGCCAGCCAGGACTCCAAGCGCTCGCGGTCGTTGACCGCCGAATGCACCAGGGCGATACGCGCGTTGAAGCGCTGTTCGAAGCGCGCCAGGGTTTGCGGGCCGAGGTTGATCTCAGGGATCAACACCAGGGCTTGTTTACCGGCCTGCAGGGTTTCGCGGATCAGTTGCAAATAAACTTCGGTCTTGCCGCTACCAGTGACCCCGGCCAGCAGGAACGCGTGGAAGCTGTCGAAGCCGGCGCGAATGGCTTCATAGGCGGCGCGTTGCTCGGCGTTCAGCGGCAGTTCCGGTTGGGCCAGCCAATGTTCGTGGCGGGCGTCTGGGGCATGCTTGCGGATTTCCACCTGCACCAGGCCTTTGGCGAGCAGCAGGTCGAGGCTGTCCTTGCTCAACATCAGCTTGCTCAACAACTGATGGGCTACGCCATGGGGGTGTTGGGCCAGCGTCGCCAAGGCTTCGCGCTGACGCGGCGCGCGGGCGATGCGTGGGTCGTCCAGGCGCGCGCCAGGCACCGTCGACCAGAAACGCTCCTGGCGCGCCTCGGCCAGTTCGCCCTGGCGCAGCAACACTGGCAGCGCCCAACTTAAGGTGTCGCCCAGGCTGTGCTGGTAATACTGGGCGGTCCACAAGCACAGCTTGAACAGCGCCGGTGGCAGTGGCGGCGTGGCGTCGAGAATCGCCACGGCCGGCTTGAGTTTCTCGGCGGGCACTTCGCTGTGGTCGGCAACTTCCACCAAGATGCCGATCATTTCCCGCCGGCCGAACGGCACGCGTACCCGCATGCCCGGCTGCAACTGCGCACGCAACACGCCGGCCGGCGCCCGGTAATCGAACAGGCGGCGCAGGGGCGAAGGCAGGGCGAGGCGCAAAATGGCGTCGGGCACGCGGGGAGTCTCATATAAAGGCAGGCGGTGGCGCAGGGGCGCGAGCCTAGCAGAGGAGGGCGTTAATGGGTATGCCGTGGTTTTCTGATGAAAGGGGCTTGCTGACGGTAAGGTCCGCTTGCGCGATTGCAAAGGTCTGGTAGAATCCGCGGCCTAATTACGTGCGGTATTCGACAATAGTGTCGAGTGGCGGCACGCTAGCCCGAGGAAGTCACCATGAAAGCCGATATCCATCCAGCGTACGAAACCATCGAAGTAACCTGCAGCTGCGGCAACAAGTTCGAAACCCGTTCGAACCTGTGCAAGCCACTGGGTACTGACGTATGCAACGAGTGCCACCCGTTCTACACCGGTAAGCAGAAAACTCTGGACACCGGCGGCCGTGTACAGCGCTTTGCTGACCGTTTCGGTGCTTTCGGTGCCAAAAAGGCCTAAGGCCGATCAACTTGGGAAGCCGCTGCGGTTTTTCCATGCTGATAAAAAAGGCGTCCCTTGTGGGCGCCTTTTTTGTGCCTGGGATTTGGCTGTCGGCGGTTCAGGCCGAGGTGTTTTGCCCGGCGCCGGCGTCCTTGGTTCAGGTGGAGGTGCAGCGCGTGGTGGACGGAGACACCGTGCGCCTCAAGGATGGCCGCAGTGTGCGTATGATCGGCCTCAATGCGCCGGAAACTGGTAAAAAGGGGCGGCCGGACGAGCCGTTCGCCGTCGCCGCGCGCGAGCGTCTGCAAGCCTTGGTGCAGGCCAGTGACGGGCGGGTCGGCCTGGTGCCGGGGCGCGAAGCCAAGGATCACTATGGGCGAACCCTGGCCCATCTCTACGGCGCCAATGGCCGCAATCTGGAAGCGCAATTGCTCGCCGATGGGCTGGGGTTTCAGGTGGGCGTCGCGCCGAATATCGATCTGGTGGCCTGTCAGCAGGCGGCCGAAAACAGCGCGCGCAAAGCGCGAGTGGGGCTGTGGCGGCAATCGCCGGTGCGCTCGGTGGCGCACATCAAGCGTTCCGGGTTCGCAGTCATCAGCGGGCAAGTCCGGAGCATCGAGCGCAATCGTGGCGGAATCTGGATCGAGTTACAGGGCTCATTGGTATTACGCATTGCACCCGATCAGGCCCGACAATTCGACTCGCGCCTGCTCACTGGTCTGCAAGGCAAGACCGTCGAGGCCCGTGGCTGGGTACAGGATCGCTCCCGGCGGGGTGGCCTTAAAACCCATCAAGCGCGCTGGTTACTGCCGCTGACCGATTCCAGCATGCTGAAAGTGCAGCGCGAATAAAAAATTGTAGACATTTTTTAATGGGATTGTGAACAGTCCAGCCCTTGTATCCCGTGGCCTTAGACCAAAGTACGGCGCTTTGGGGCCTTGACACCGGTGACTGCCCAGTCTTGTAGGGGCTTTACGACACGCGTATCCTCGGCGGTCCGTCGACCAACAGTAAAAGCGGAATGCCGATATGTCTGATTTGAAAACTGCCGCTCTCGAATATCATGCCCATCCTCGTCCAGGAAAGCTGAGTGTAGAGCTCACCAAAGCCACCGCCACCGCCCGCGACCTGTCGCTGGCCTACAGCCCTGGCGTGGCCGAGCCCGTACGTGAAATCGCTCGCGACCCCGAGCTGGCGTACAAGTACACCGGCAAAGGCAACTTGGTTGCAGTGATTTCCGATGGCACCGCGATTCTCGGCCTGGGCAACCTCGGCCCATTGGCGTCCAAACCAGTCATGGAAGGTAAAGGCGTGCTGTTCAAGCGCTTTGCCGGCATCGACGTGTTCGACATCGAAGTCGATTCCGAGAGCCCGCAGGCTTTCATCGACACCGTCAAACGCATCTCCATCACCTTCGGTGGCATCAACCTGGAAGACATCAAGGCACCTGAGTGCTTCGAGATCGAAAAGGCCCTGATCGAGCAGTGCGACATTCCGGTATTCCACGATGACCAGCACGGCACCGCGATCGTAACCGCGGCCGGCATGATCAACGCCCTGGAAATCGCTGGCAAAACCCTGGCTGACGCCAAGATCGTTTGCCTGGGCGCCGGCGCGGCGGCTATCTCCTGCATGAAGCTGATCGTCAGCATGGGCGCCAAGCTGGAGAACATCTACATGGTCGACAGCAAGGGCGTGATCCAGTCCGAGCGTACCGATCTGAACCAGTACAAGGCGATGTTTGCCCACCCGTCCTCCAAGCGCACCCTGGCTGACGCCCTGAACGGTGCTGATGTGTTCGTCGGCCTGTCCGGCCCGAACCTGCTGAGCGCCGAAGGCCTCAAGTCCATGGCGGCCAACCCGATCGTGTTCGCCTGCTCCAACCCGGACCCTGAAATCGCGCCGGAACTGGCTCACGCCACCCGTAACGACGTGATCATGGCCACTGGCCGTTCGGACTACCCGAACCAGGTCAACAACGTGTTGGGCTTCCCGTTCATCTTCCGTGGCGCCCTGGACGTTCGCGCCAAGCGCATCAACGAAGAAATGAAAGTAGCGGCCGCCAACGCCCTGCGTGAACTGGCCAAACTGCCAGTCCCTCAGGACGTTTGCGACGCCTACGGTGGCGCCAAGCTGGAATTCGGTCGTGAGTACATCATTCCGAAGCCAATGGACAAGCGCCTGATCACCGTGATCTCCGACGCCGTAGCCAAGGCTGCGATCGAGACCGGTGTGGCTACCCTGCCGTATCCGAAGCACTACCCGCTGCAAAGCGTGGATGATGTGTTCAACGGCTAAGCCGTAGTAGCGCACCAACAAAAAGCCCCGGCTCTCGCGAGTCGGGGCTTTTTGTTGGGGTGGCGATTAACGGGTGTCCTGTGCAGATCAAATGTGGGAGGGGGCTTGCCCCCGATGGCGGTGTGTCAGTCACTCGATGAGTTGGCTGGTCCAGTGCTATCGGGGGCAAGCCCCCTTCCACATTGGGTTCTGCGTAGGCTTAAGGTTCAGGTTAGAACAGATCGATCGGCGCCGACTCGTCTGCGGGCAGCGGGCTGCCCGGCACGACGCCGTTGCCCAGCTCATTGACCGACGGCGGCGTATCTTCGCTCTTGAACAGTTCGAAATACGCATTCGGCGTGCTTGGCGAGGCAGCGCGGCCGCTGATCGGGTCGATCCTCAGGCTGAGGATGCCTTCTGGTTCCGGCTGGGTGTGCAGCGGCTTATCCTTCAACGCAGCGCCCATGTAACTCATCCAGATCGGCAGCGCGACGGTGCCACCGAACTCGCGGCGACCGAGGCTTTCCGGCTGGTCATAGCCGGTCCATACCGTGGTGACGTAGTCGCCGTTGTAGCCGGAGAACCAAGCGTCCTTGGATTCGTTGGTGGTGCCGGTCTTGCCTGCGATATCTGCGCGGCCCAGGGCCAGGGCGCGGCGGCCTGTGCCCTTCTTGATCACATCTTCCAGGATGCTGTTGAGGATGTAGGTGGTGCGGCCATCTACAACACGTTCGGCCACAGCCGGTGCCTGCGGTTCGCTAGGGGCGCTAGGGTTGGCGGCTGCCGGAGTCGTGCCGGGCGTTGGCTCGATGGTGATCCCGCCGTGGCTCGGCGCAGCCAGGCCATCGGTGGCAACTACGCCGTTGACCACATCGCCCGGAACCCGTGGCGGGTTGGCAGTGAACAGGGTGTCGCCATTGCGGCTTTCGATCTTGTCGATCAGGTACGGCGCGATCTTGTAGCCGCCGTTGGCAAAGGTGCTCCAGCCGGTGGCGATTTCCATCGGCGTGAGGGTGGCGGTACCCAGGGCCAACGACAGGTTCGGCGGCAGGTCCGACTTATTGAAGCCAAAGCGCGTGATGTAGTCGATGGTCTTGCCGACGCCCATGGCTTGCAGCAGACGGATCGATACCAGGTTACGTGACTTGTACAACGCCTCGCGGATACGGATCGGGCCAAGGAAGGTATTGGTGTCGTTCTTCGGGCGCCAGACTTTGTCCAGGTACTCGTCGACGAACACGATAGGCGCATCGTTGACCAGGCTGGCGGCGGTGTAGCCGTTGTCCAGTGCGGCGCTGTAGATGAACGGCTTGAAGCTCGAACCGGGCTGGCGCTTGGCCTGGGTGGCGCGGTTGTAGTTGCTCTGCTCGAACGCGAAACCGCCGACCAGGGCGCGAATCGCACCGTTCTGCGGATCCAGCGACACCAGTGCGCCCTGAGCCAGCGGCACCTGGCTGAACTTCAAGCTGTCGTCCTTCTGGCGTTGCACGCGGATCAAGTCGCCCACTTGCGCGACGTCCGACGGCTGCTTGGGCATGGCGCCCATGCTGTTGGTGTTCAGGAAAGGGCGCGCCCATTTCATGCTGTCCCAGGCCACATGGGCCTCGCCGGTACGGGTCAGCACTTGCAGGCCGTCTTTTTTCACCTGGGTGACGATGGCGGGTTCCAAGCCGCTGATGGGGCGCTGTTTGCTCAATTCTGCGGTCCAGGCGCTGAGTGTCTTGCCCGGCAGACGCGATTCAGGGCCGCGATAGCCGTGGCGCTGGTCGTAGGAAATCAGACCGGAATGCACCGCATCGTTGGCGATTTCCTGCAGGTCGCTCGGAACCGTGGTGGTCACGCGGAAGCCTTCGGTGTAGGCATCGCTGCCGTAGCGGCCGACCATCTCGGCGCGGGCCATTTCGGCGATATACGGGGCGTTCACTTCCGGCGTCGGTACGTGATAGCTGGCGTTCAGAGGCTCGGCCACGGCGCTTTCGTAAGCGGCCTGGTCGATCTTGCCCAACTTGTACATGCGCCCCAGGATCCAGTCGCGTCGCTCTTTGCTACGCGCCGGGTTGGCCAGTGGGTTGAAGCGCGAAGGCGCCTTGGGCAGGCCGGCGATCATAGCCATCTGCGCCAGGCTGGCGTCGCGGATGGACTTGCCGTAGTACACCTGGGAGGCGGCTTCAATGCCGTAGGCGCGGTTGCCGAGGTAGATCTTGTTGACGTACAGCTCAAGGATCTCGTCCTTGGTCAGCTGTCGCTCGATCTGCAGTGCCAACAGGATTTCAGTGGCTTTGCGCGAAAAGCTGCGCTCGCTGGTGAGGAAGAAGTTCTTCGCCACCTGCATGGTGATGGTGCTGCCACCGGATTGAATGTGTCCGCTTTTTACCAACTGGGTGGCGGCGCGCACCAGGCTGCTGGGGTCGACGCCATAGTGGTTGGCAAAATTATCGTCCTCGGCCGACAGCAGGGCGCTGATGAAATTAGGCGGAATGTCGGCAAAACGGATCGGTGTGCGGCGCATTTCGCCGAACTCCGCGATGAGTTTTTCATCGCTGCTGTAGACCCGCAAAGGAATCTGCAACTGGATACTTCTAAGGGCCTCTACCGACGGCAAACCCGGACTAAGGTAGAGGTACGCCCCGCTGAGCACGAGCAGCAGCCCGCAGACGATGGCGACAATGGAGTACCCGAAAAACTTCAGCAGACGAATCAAGGCTTTTGGATTTCCAGAGAAAAGAATGGGTTAGGCGTCGGGGCATGCATGGCAAACGATGGATCAACCCGAGCTGCAGATAAAAAGCGGGAAAAAACGCTGGGCATTAAAGCATTTTCGGCCTGGGGCGTCATTCGCGCCTCTGCAACAAGTCGACCGAATGCACGGCGTCCCGCGGCAACCAGGCGGTATGACAGGCAATGTTCTAGGGAGTTTTATGGGAAAGGGATTATTCAGGCGAAAAGTCGATACCTTGCTGGGCATCGATATCAATGACACGGCCATCAGGCTGGTCGAACTGGGGCGCTCGCCCGCAGGTTTCAGCGTTAAAGGTTACGTAACGCAGGGGCTACCCGCCGGGGCGGTGATCGACGGTGCGTTCCTGGACCTGGACGGCATCGGCCAGGCGTTGCACACCGCTTTGCTCAAGTTGCAGACGAGGGTTCGGCGCGCAGCGGTCGCAGTGAGCGGGCCATCGGTCATTACGCGACTCATCGAGCTGGAGGCGGGGCTTACTGACGAAGCGATGCTGGCGATGGTCGAGCGGGAGGCCGAGCAGTACATTCCTTATCCACTGGATGACATGGCCATCGACTTTCTAGTCCAGGGGCGCTCGGTCCAGAAGGCGGAGCGGGTCGAGGTGTTGCTGGCGGCATGCCTGAAGGAGCATGTCGAAGCGCGCGAGGCGGTTTTGACCATGGCGGGGCTCATACCGGCGGTGGTCGATGTTGAAGCGTTTGCATTGGCGCGCGCGAGCAGTCAGGATTTCGCCAGCTTCACGCCGTGCAATCGCGTCGATGGCGCACAATGGGCCGTAGATGGCCAAGGGATGGGAGTTGCTTGCGGGCTGGCCCTGAGGAGTTTCGCTTGAAGACACGAATCAACCTTTTGCCCTGGCGCCAAGCCCAGGCTGAACGACGCCGTCACTATTTTGTGGCGCTGCTTCTGGCGTTCGTGTGCATGGCGTTGGTTGTCGTGTGGTTGGCGGATCAGGTGATTGACCAAGCGATCGATCGGCAGGTGACGCGCAATAACCACCTGGGAAATGACATAGCCACTCAGGATTCCAGTATCAAGACCCTTGGCGACCTAGAGGCGCAAAGCCAGCAACTGGCTGAGCGGATGAAGGTCGTGCAGGACCTGCACAACGGCCACTCATCCGGTGCCCGATTGTTGGATCAGTTGGCCCGTGCGGTGCCCGATGGCGTGCATTTGCATGAGGTCGTGGCCAAAGGCGATACGTTGAGTATCAGCGGCACCGCCGAATCCAGCCAGGATATCGCCCAATTGATGCGTCGTCTGGAAGCATCGGAGGGCGCCCATGGGGCTCGTTTGCAGCATGTGCGCACCGAAGGCGCGCAAGGCAGCAATGGATTCCAACTGATGGTGCGCCAGGGAGCGTCCTCCGAGGCCCAGCCATGAGCCGGCCCAGGCTCGAATTTTCCGCGTTCTCTCACCGTGCTGCAAAATGGCCCCTACCTGGCAAGGTCTTGCTGGGCTGTGCCCTGGGCGGCCTGGTGCTGGCGATGGGTGAGCTGATGCAGCTTGGTCCCGCCCGCGTCCGGTTGCAGCAGGCGCAGGCGCAAGAGATGGCCCTGCAACGGCAGCTCGCGGAATCAGCTGTTTTAGCGTCCGAACTCGAAGAGCGCGCTCGTCAGCTCCAACTCAAGCAGGCCCAGGTCGAGGGGCTGTTGCGACAACTGCCGGGTGGGCCCCAGATGCCAAGCATGCTGGAAGATATCGCCCGATTGGCCTTGGCCAATGGCTTGGTGATCGAGTCCGTGCTCCCCCAGGATGAACAACTGCGCCCTCTGTATGCCGAGCAGCCTGTGCAGATCGGCCTCACTGGCGCCTATCACGACCTCGCCTCGTTCGTCAGTGCCTTGGCTGATCTGTCGCGATTTACCACGGTGCATGAGATGCGCCTGCAAGCGGATGGCCGCTTGTTGCGGCTTGACCTGCAGGCCAGGATCTACCGGCGTGCGCTGCCATCGTCGGTGAGGGATGAGGCTGAGCCGTCGCCGTTGCGCAAACCGCGCTTTATCTACCGTGTGGCCGGCCTGCGCGACCCGTTCCAGCCGTTGAGCTTGCAGGTCGAGCATGTGGCAGGGCGGCGCGCGCCTGGGCCGGACCCGATGCGGCCAAGGGGGCTGCTGGAGGGGCTTGCCCTGGACCGATTCGAAATGGTCGGCACGCTCTCTCGTGGGGCGCAGACCTTCGCCCTGCTGAGGGTGGCGTCCACGGTGCATCGCCTGGCGGTCGGCGATTACCTGGGGCCCGATTACGGTCGAGTCACGGCCATTCATGACAACCATATCGAATTGGTCGAGCTGTTTCCCGATAAACAGGGTGCCTGGCTGGAGCGCCCGCGAACCCTCGTGCTGAACGTCAACTCATAACGGAATCAAGCAAATGAAAAGGACTTTCCTGTCCTTCGGTGTAGCGCTATGGATAGCGCTTACGGCACCGATGGCTGCCGCTGTGCCCAATCGTGTGGACCTCATCCAATTGCCGCCCCCTGGCAGGGCGGTGGTGAGTGCCTTTAGCGGCGAACCGCTCAACCTCAATTTCCAGAACATCGAAGTACGTGCCGTGCTGCAGCAGATCGCCGATGTTGCAGGCCTGAACCTGGTCGCCGGCGACGACGTGCAGGGTACGATCACACTGCGCCTCAAAGGCGTGCCATGGGATCAGGCCCTCGACCTGGTGCTGCAAGCCAAGGGGTTGGACAAGCGGATCAAGGCCGGGGTATTGCTGGTGGCGCCCGCCGAGGAGTTGGCGGCCCGCGAACTGCTGACGCTGGAATCACGCAAACAAATGGCCGACTTGGCGCCGTTGCGTCGCGAGCTGTTGCAGGTCAACTACGCCAAGGCGGCGGACCTGGCCAAGCTGTTCCAATCAGTGACCGGCCTGGAAGGTGCTACCGACGAGCGCGGTTCGGTGGCGGTGGACGATCGCACCAATAACATCATCGCTTACCAGACCGGCGAACGCCTCGACGAGCTTCGGCGGATCGTGGCGCAGCTGGATATTCCGGTGCGCCAGGTCATGATCGAAGCGCGAATCGTGGAGGCCAACGTCGATTACGACAAAAGCCTCGGCGCGCGCTGGGGTGGGCGACTCACGAGCGGCAACTGGCAGGCCGGCGGTATGCCTAAGCCGCTGCCGGAGGGCGCGCAACCGCCGGAGAACCCACCCAGCTCGCCGTTTGTCGATCTGGGCGCGGTGACCGCGTCGTCCGGTCTGGGGGTGGCCTATATCACCGACAATCTGCTGCTGGACCTGGAACTGACGGCCATGGAAAAGACCGGCAACGGTGAAATCGTCTCGCAGCCCAAAGTGGTGACCTCCGACAAGGAGACCGCGCGCATCCTCAAGGGCACCGAGATTCCGTATCAGGAATCCAGCTCCAGCGGCGCGACATCGGTGTCGTTCAAGGAGGCCTCGTTATCGCTGGAAGTCACCCCGCAGATCACCCCCGACGACCGGGTGATCATGGAGGTGAAAGTCACCAAGGATGAGCCCGACTACCTCAACCGGCTCAATGACGTACCGCCGATCAAGAAAAACGAGGTCAATGCCAAGGTCCTCGTCAGGGATGGCGAGACCATCGTGATCGGTGGAGTTTTCTCCAATACCCAAAGCAAAGTGGTAGATAAAGTGCCATTTTTGGGCGATGTGCCGTATCTTGGCCGCCTTTTCCGGCGCGATGTGCTGGCAGAGAAAAAATCCGAGCTGCTGGTATTCCTGACTCCGCGTATTATGAATAACCAGGCGATTGCTGTGAGTCGTTGATTCTGTGCGAAATTTGATTCTTGTAGGACCGATGGGGGCTGGAAAAAGCACCATCGGCCGTTTGCTGGCCAAAGAGCTGCGCCTGCCATTCAAAGACTCCGATAAGGAAATTGAATTGCGCACGGGTGCCAATATCCCGTGGATCTTCGATAAAGAAGGCGAACTGGGCTTTCGCGACCGTGAGCAGGCGATGATCGCCGAACTGTGCGGCTGCGATGGCGTGGTATTGGCTACCGGCGGTGGCGCGGTGATGCGCGATGAAAATCGCCGAGCGCTGCATGCCGGTGGTCGGGTGGTCTATCTGCATGCGTCGGTCGAGCAGCAGGTGGGCCGTACCGCTCGTGATCGCAATCGCCCTTTGCTGCGCACCGCCGACCCGGCGAAAACCTTGCGCGATCTGCTGGCGCTGCGCGATCCGCTGTATCGGGAAATCGCCGACCTGGTGGTGGAAACCGATGAGCGGCCGCCACGCATGGTGGTGCTGGACATTCTCGAACGCCTGCAACGGCTGCCTCCCCGTTAAAGCCAGGGGCGAAATGCGCTATTCTCGGCGTCGCGCCATCACCCTGAGCGGTGTGGCGTAGAGCCATCAGGCAGCGTCGGACCTCGACGTTACCGGTCGTCAATTCATCTCTCACGCGGGGACACATGCAGACACTTAAGGTCGATCTAGGCGAGCGCAGCTACCCGATCCACATTGGCGAGGGTCTGTTGGACCAGCCCGAGTTGCTCGCGCCGCATATTGCCGGGCGGCAAGTGGCGATCATCTCCAACGAAACAGTCGCGCCGCTGTATCTTGAGCGTCTGAGCCGCAGTCTGGCGGCCTACTCAGTGATTTCCGTGGTGCTGCCCGACGGCGAAGCCCACAAGAACTGGCAAACCCTGCAACTGATCTTCGATGGCCTGCTGACGGCGCGCCATGACCGGCGTACCACGGTGGTCGCCCTCGGCGGTGGCGTGATCGGCGATATGGCCGGTTTTGCCGCCGCCTGCTACCAGCGCGGCGTGGACTTTATCCAGGTGCCAACCACCCTGTTGTCCCAGGTCGATTCGTCGGTGGGCGGCAAGACCGGCATCAACCATCCGCTGGGCAAGAACATGGTCGGCGCGTTCTATCAGCCCAATGCTGTGCTGATCGACACCGCCACCCTCAACACCCTGCCACCGCGTGAGTTGTCGGCGGGTCTGGCGGAAGTCATCAAGTACGGGCTGATCTGCGATGAGCCCTTCCTGACTTGGCTGGAAGAGCACATGGACGCCTTGCGCGGTCTCGATCAGGTAGCGCTCACCGAAGCGATTTCTCGCTCCTGCGCGGCCAAGGCGCTGGTGGTGAACGCCGACGAACGCGAATCCGGCGTACGGGCCACCCTGAACCTGGGCCACACCTTTGGGCATGCGATCGAAACCCACATGGGCTATGGTGTGTGGTTGCATGGCGAGGCGGTGGCGGCTGGCACGGTGATGGCCATGGAAATGTCACACCGCCTGGGCTGGATCAGCGCCGACGAGCGCGATCGCGGTATCCGCCTGTTCCAGCGTGCTGGTTTGCCGGTCATTCCGCCGCAGGAGATGACCGAGGCGGACTTCCTCGAACATATGGCGATAGACAAGAAAGTGATCGACGGTCGACTGCGACTGGTGCTGCTGCGCCGCATGGGCGAAGCCGTAGTGACCGACGATTATCCGAAAGAGATTTTACAGGCCACGCTGGGAGCGGATTACCGCGCCCTGGCCCAGCTTAAAGGTTAATAAGATTCTCATGACTAGTTTGCATGCCGACGAGGCGTTCCTCGGCCATTACCAGTTAAGCCACGACCCTTTCGCTCCACGGGTGCCTGGTTTCAAATTTTTCCCGGCCCAGCGCAAGCCGGTGCTGGGACAGCTTCACCATCTCGCGCGCTATAGCCAACTGCTGCTGGTAGTGACCGGTCCCTTGGGCAGCGGCAAGACCTTGCTGCGCCAGGCTCTGGTAGCCAGTACCAATAAGCAATCGGTGCAGAGCGTGGTGGTGTCGGCCCGTGGTGCCACCGATGCGGCCGGTGTTCTGAGCCAGGTAGCCCAGGCGCTGGACGTGTCCACTGCCGAGCCGAGCGCAATCCTCAAGCAGGTGGTGCAGTTGGGTCTGACCGGCCAGGAAGTCTATCTGCTGGTGGACGATGCCGAGCAGCTCGACGAGTCGGCGCTGGAAGCCCTGCTGGCGCTGGCCGCGGGCACGCCGGAGGGTCGCCCTCATGTGTTCCTGTTTGGTGAGTCTTCGTTGATCGCCGATCTTGAGCAGATCAGCGGCGATCAGGAGCTGTTCCACGTTATCGAATTGCAGCCCTACGAAGAAGAAGAGACCCGCGAATACCTGGCTCAGCGCCTCGAAGGCGCGGGGGCCGGCATCGAACTTTTCTCCGCTGCGCAGATCTCTGATATTCACGAAAGCGCAGGCGGCTGGCCTGGCAACATCAACCAGGTTGCCCGCGATGCCATGATCGAAGCCATGATTGCCAGCCGCTCTGCGGTCAAGCGTCCAAAGATGGGGTTCACTATGCCGAAGAAGCACGTACTGGCCATTTCCGCAGTGGTCGTGGTCGCCGTTGCCGCCGCCTGGTTGATCCCGGGTCGCAGCAAGGCACCTACTACTGCCGGCACGCCTGCCGAGCAGGCGCAATTGCCGCTGGGCAAGCCAACGCCGAATGTGGAGTTCGCCAACTCTGGTCAGCCGACCAATCTGCCGATGGTGGGCCAGCCGGTGATGCGTGGCCCGCTCGCCGAAGAGGCCGGCGGCATTTCCGAAGGCGACGACGGCGTGCCGGTGGAAGGCTCCAGCGCCACGCCGCCGACCGTGACCACCACCGCACCGCCTGCAGGCGTGCCTGCGGGTCAGCCTGCGGCGAACCCAGCGCCGACTGTCGCTACCGCCAAACCTGCACCGGTCACCAAGCCTGCGGTCGCAGTGCCCACTCCAGCACCAGCTGCCAAACCGGCGCCAGTGACCAAGCCTGCTGAAAAGCCGGCCGCTACCGTGGCCAAGGCCGGCACCGCCGGCAGCAGCTGGTACGCCAGCCAGCCGAGCGGCAATTTCGTGGTACAGATCCTCGGCACCAGCTCCGAAGCCAATGCCCAGGCGTTCGTCAAAGAGCAGGGCGGCGAGTACCGTTATTTCAAGAAAGTGCTCAACGGCAAGCCTCTCTATGTGATCACCTACGGCAACTTCTCCAGCCGTGCGGCAGCTGATTCTGCCATCAAAGCCTTGCCAGCGAAGGTTCAGGCTGGTAAACCTTGGCCTCGCACTGTTGCCAGCGTTCAACAAGAACTGGCAGCAACTCGCTGAAGATCCGGCGGCCTTACCCAGGCCGCCCTCCCGGCACCTCAAAAAAAAATCGCATGGCGTGCAGTCTCTAGGGACCGCGCGCTTTGTGGTGTCTGCGTCACAGTAGCTTTTGAGTCGTAGCGGTCAGAATTAAAAAAGTTTTGACTAGCACAGCATATCGCTTTAAACCTTTCATAAATGCGACATAGATTTGCGACATTTCGTCGCTAAATTTGTGAGCGTCTGTGTCGGTGTGTACAATGACCTCCCTTTTGCCCCCGCTAAGCCGGCGTACGTTCGGCGTGGAAGGTAACCGGTTGAATTGAAAAGAAATTTGCCTCGGTATAAGAGGCAGCCTGGTGAGAAAGTGTCTATGAAAGCAGGTCTGTACCAACCCGATGAATTCAAGGATAACTGCGGATTCGGCCTGATAGCCCATATGCAGGGCGAGCCCAGTCATACCCTTCTGCAAACGGCCATCGAGGCCCTGACCTGCATGACCCACCGTGGTGGGATCAACGCCGACGGCAAGACCGGTGACGGTTGTGGCTTGCTGATTCAAAAGCCCGACCAGTTCCTGCGCGCTGTCGCCAAAGAGCATTTCGCGATCGACCTGCCCAAGCAATATGCGGTGGGCATGGTGTTCTTCAACCAGGACCCGGTCAAAGCCGAAGCCGCTCGCGAAAACATGAACCGCGAAATCGTCGCCGCCGGTCTGCAACTGGTCGGCTGGCGCAAAGTGCCGATCGATACCAGCGTACTCGGCCGTCTGGCCCTGGAGCGTCTGCCGCAGATCGAACAGGTGTTCATCGCCGGCGATGGCCTGAGCGACCAGGACATGGCGATCAAGCTGTTCACTTCCCGTCGTCGCTCGTCCGTGGCCAATGCTGCCGACACTGACCACTACATCTGCAGCTTTTCCCACAAGACCATCATTTATAAAGGCCTGATGATGCCGGCGGACCTCACCGCCTTCTATCCGGACCTGAGCGATGAGCGCCTGCAAACCGCGATCTGCGTGTTCCACCAGCGCTTCTCCACCAACACCCTGCCGAAATGGCCGCTGGCCCAGCCATTCCGCTTTCTCGCCCACAACGGCGAGATCAACACCATTACCGGCAACCGCAACTGGGCCGTGGCCCGTCGCACCAAGTTCGCCAACGACCTGATGGACCTGGAAGAACTCGGCCCGCTGGTCAACCGCGTGGGTTCCGACTCCTCCAGCATGGACAACATGCTCGAACTGATGGTCACCGGCGGCATCGACCTGTTCCGTGGCGTACGCATGATCATTCCGCCTGCGTGGCAGAACGTCGAGACCATGGACCCGGATCTGCGTGCATTCTACGAGTACAACTCGATGCACATGGAACCGTGGGACGGCCCGGCCGGCGTGGTGATGACCGACGGTCGCTATGCGGTGTGCCTGCTCGACCGTAACGGTCTGCGCCCGGCGCGTTGGGTCACCACCACCAACGGTTTTATTACCCTGGCGTCGGAGATCGGCGTATGGGACTACAAGCCTGAAGACGTGATCGCCAAAGGCCGCGTAGGCCCTGGCCAGATCCTGGCCGTGGACACCGAAACCGGGCAGATCCTCGACACCGACGCTATCGACAACCGCTTGAAGTCTCGGCATCCGTACAAGCAATGGCTGCGCAAGAACGCCCTGCGCATCCAGGCGACCATGGAAGACAACGACCACGGTTCGGCCTTCTACGACATCGACCAGCTCAAGCAGTACATGAAGATGTACCAGGTCACGTTCGAAGAGCGCGACCAGGTGCTGCGTCCGCTCGGTGAGCAAGGCTACGAGGCGGTCGGCTCCATGGGCGACGACACGCCGATGGCCGTGCTGTCCCAGCGCGTGCGCACGCCGTACGACTATTTCCGCCAGCAGTTCGCCCAGGTGACCAACCCACCGATCGACCCGCTGCGTGAAGCCATCGTGATGTCCCTGGAAGTGTGCCTCGGTGCCGAGCGCAACATCTTCCAGGAGTCGCCTGAGCACGCCTCTCGCGTGATCCTCAGCTCGCCGGTCATTTCCCCGGCGAAGTGGCGCTCGCTGATGACCCTGGATCGCCCAGGCTTCGACCGCCAGATCATCGACCTGAACTACGACGAGAGCCTCGGCCTCGAAGCCGCCGTGCGCAATGTCGCCGACCAGGCTGAAGAAGCCGTGCGCGCCGGTCGTACCCAGATCGTGCTGACCGACCGCCATATCGCCCCGGGCAAGTTGCCGATCCATGCTTCGCTGGCCACCGGTGCGGTGCACCACCGTCTGACCGAAAAAGGCCTGCGTTGCGACTCCAACATTCTTGTGGAAACCGCCACCGCTCGCGACCCGCATCATTTTGCGGTGTTGATCGGCTTCGGCGCCTCGGCGGTGTACCCGTTCCTGGCCTACGAAGTGCTAGGTGACCTGATCCGTACCGGTGAAGTACTGGGCGACCTCTATGAGGTGTTCAAGAACTACCGCAAGGGCATCACCAAGGGCTTGCTGAAGATCCTGTCGAAGATGGGCATCTCCACCGTGACCTCTTATCGCGGTGCGCAACTGTTCGAGGCCATCGGCCTGTCCGAAGAAGTCTGCGAACTGAGCTTCCGTGGCGTGCCGAGCCGCATCAAGGGCGCGCGTTTCGTCGACATCGAAGCCGAGCAGAAAGCCCTGGCGGCCGAAGCCTGGAGCGCACGCAAGCCGATCCAGCAAGGCGGCCTGCTCAAGTTCGTACACGGTGGCGAATACCACGCCTACAACCCGGATGTGGTCAGCACCCTGCAAGCCGCTGTGCAACAGGGCGACTACGCCAAATTCAAGGAATACACGAGCCTGGTGGATAACCGCCCGGTGTCGATGATCCGCGACTTGCTCAAGGTCAAGACCCTGGACACGCCGATGGACATCAGCGAGGTCGAACCGCTGGAGTCGATCCTCAAGCGCTTTGACTCTGCGGGTATTTCCCTCGGCGCCTTGTCGCCCGAAGCCCACGAAGCCCTGGCCGAAGCCATGAACCGCCTGGGTGCGCGTTCCAACTCCGGCGAAGGCGGCGAAGACCCGGCACGCTACGGCACCATCAAGAGCTCGAAAATCAAGCAGGTCGCCACTGGCCGTTTCGGTGTGACCCCGGAATACCTGGTCAACGCCGAAGTGCTGCAGATCAAAGTCGCCCAGGGCGCCAAGCCCGGTGAGGGCGGCCAGTTGCCGGGCGGTAAGGTCAACGGTCTGATCGCTAAGCTGCGTTATGCGGTGCCTGGCGTAACCCTGATTTCGCCGCCGCCGCACCACGACATCTACTCGATCGAGGATTTGTCGCAGCTGATTTTCGACCTCAAACAAGTCAACCCGCAGGCGCTGGTCTCGGTGAAACTGGTGGCGGAAGCCGGCGTGGGTACCATCGCCGCCGGTGTGGCCAAAGCCTATGCCGACCTGATCACCATCTCCGGCTACGACGGCGGCACCGGCGCATCGCCGCTGACCTCCATCAAGTACGCCGGCGCGCCGTGGGAACTGGGCCTGGCCGAAACCCACCAGACCCTGCGCGGCAACGACCTGCGTGGCAAAGTGCGGGTGCAGACCGACGGCGGCCTGAAAACCGGCCTGGACGTGATCAAGGCCGCGATTCTCGGCGCCGAGAGCTTCGGCTTCGGCACCGCGCCGATGATCGCCCTGGGCTGCAAATACCTGCGTATCTGCCACCTGAACAACTGCGCCACCGGCGTCGCCACTCAGAACGAGAAGCTGCGCAAGGATCACTACATCGGCACCGTCGACATGGTGGTGAACTTTTTCACCTACGTTGCCGAAGAGACCCGGGAGTGGCTGGCCAAGCTGGGCGTGCGCTCGCTGGAAGAACTGATTGGCCGTACCGATCTGCTGGACGTGCTTGAAGGCCAGACCGCTAAGCAACAGCACCTGGACCTCACGCCGCTGTTGGGCAGCGATCACATCCCGGCCGACAAACCGCAGTTCTGCGGCGTCGACCGCAACCCGCCGTTCGACAAGGGCCTGCTGGCCGAGAAAATGGTGGAGATGGCCGCATCGTCGATCAACGACGCCAGCGGTGGCGAATTCGCCTTGGATATCTGCAACTGCGACCGTTCCATCGGCGCGCGCATCTCCGGCGAAATCGCGCGCAAGCACGGCAACCAGGGTATGGCGAAAGCGCCGATCACCTTCCGTTTCAAGGGTACGGCGGGCCAAAGCTTCGGCGTGTGGAACGCCGGCGGCCTGCATATGTACCTGGAAGGCGATGCCAACGACTACGTGGGTAAGGGCATGACCGGCGGCAAGCTGGTCATCGTTCCGCCTAAGGGCAGCATCTACAAGACCCAGGACAGTGCCATCATCGGCAACACCTGCTTGTACGGCGCCACGGGCGGCAAGCTGTTCGCCGCCGGTACGGCCGGTGAGCGTTTTGCCGTGCGTAACTCCGGTGCCCACACGGTGGTGGAAGGTACTGGCGATCACTGCTGCGAGTACATGACCGGGGGCTTTGTCGCGGTACTGGGCAAGACCGGTTACAACTTTGGTTCGGGCATGACCGGCGGTTTCGCCTACGTGCTGGATCAGGACAACACCTTCGTCGACAAGGTCAACCACGAGTTGGTCGAGATCCAGCGGATCAGCGGCGAAGCCATGGAATCCTACCGGAACCACTTGCAGCACGTGCTGGACGAGTACGTCGAGGAAACCGGCAGCGAATGGGGTCGCAACCTCGCCGAGAATCTCGATGATTACCTGCGTCGTTTCTGGCTGGTCAAGCCCAAGGCTGCCAACCTGAAATCGTTGCTTTCCAGCATCCGTGCCAACCCGCAGTGATATGCGCCTGAAGAGTTTGATGAGGTTTTAACATGGCTGAACGTCTGAATAACGACTTCCAGTTCATCGATGTCGGGCGCAAAGATCCGAAGAAGAAACTGTTGCGTCAACGCAAGAAAGAGTTCGTGGAAATCTACGAACCCTTCAAACCCCAGCACTCGGCCGAACAGGCCCACCGTTGCCTGGGCTGCGGTAACCCGTATTGCGAATGGAAGTGCCCGGTGCACAACTTCATTCCCAACTGGCTGAAGTTGGTGGCCGAGGGCAACATCCTCGCTGCCGCCGAACTGTCGCACCAGACCAACACCTTGCCGGAAGTGTGCGGCCGGGTGTGCCCACAGGATCGTCTGTGCGAGGGTGCCTGCACCCTTAACGACGGTTTCGGCGCGGTGACCATCGGCTCGGTGGAGAAGTACATCACCGACACCGCCTTTGCCATGGGCTGGCGCCCGGACATGTCCAAGGTCAAGCCCACCGGCAAGCGCGTGGCGATCATCGGCGCGGGCCCGGCGGGCCTGGGTTGTGCAGACGTGCTGGTGCGTGGCGGCGTGACCCCGGTGGTGTTCGACAAGAACCCGGAAATCGGCGGCCTGCTGACCTTCGGCATCCCCGAGTTCAAGCTGGAAAAAACCGTACTGAGCAACCGGCGCGAAGTGTTCACCGGCATGGGCATTGAGTTCCGCCTGAACACCGAAGTCGGCAAAGACGTGACCATGGAGCAACTGCTCGCCGAATACGATGCGGTGTTCATGGGCATGGGCACCTACACCTACATGAAGGGCGGTTTTGCCGGTGAGGACCTGCCGGGTGTGTACGACGCGCTCGACTTCTTGATCGCCAACGTCAATCGCAACCTGGGCTTTGAAAAGTCGCCGGAAGACTTCGTCGACATGAAAGGCAAGAAGGTCGTGGTACTCGGCGGTGGCGACACGGCGATGGACTGCAACCGCACCTCGATCCGCCAGGGCGCCAAGTCGGTGACCTGTGCGTATCGTCGCGACGAAGCCAACATGCCGGGATCGCGCAAAGAGGTGAAGAACGCCAAGGAAGAAGGCGTGAAATTCCTCTACAACCGCCAGCCGATCGCCATCGTCGGTGAAGACCGCGTCGAGGGCGTCAAGGTGGTCGAGACCCGTCTCGGCGAACCGGATGCCCGTGGCCGTCGTAGCCCCGAGCCGATTCCGGGTTCCGAAGAGATCATCCCGGCTGACGCCGTGGTCATCGCCTTCGGTTTCCGTCCAAGCCCGGCGCCGTGGTTCGAGCAGTTCCAGATCCAGACCGATAGCCAGGGCCGCGTCGTCGCCCCGGAACAAGGCCAGTACAAGCACCAGACCAGCAACCCGAAAATCTTCGCCGGTGGCGACATGGTGCGTGGGTCCGACCTGGTGGTGACGGCGATCTTCGAAGGCCGTAATGCCGCCGAAGGCATCCTGGACTACCTGCAAGTCTGACCCCGATCCCGGGTTGAAATGGGATCAAAAGGTGGGAGGGGGCTTGCTGTGGTGAGCGGGCTTGTCCCGCGCCGGGCTGCGAAGCAGCCCCTTTGATCTGCGGTGAACGGTCACCAGATTCATTGGCTGACACACTGCAATCGGGGGCAAGCCCCCTCCCACATAGGTTCCAGATATTGTCGTAAATCAACCCGATAGACAAAAGGCACCGCTCTTGCCGTGCCTTTTGTGTCGCGCTCTGAGAAAATGCCCGCACTTTTTTTGCGGATGCCGACATGACTGCCCTCAAGAACGACCGTTTCCTTCGTGCCCTGCTCAAGCAGCCCGTAGACGTCACCCCGGTATGGATGATGCGTCAAGCCGGGCGCTATCTGCCGGAATACCGCGCCAGCCGCGCCCACGCCGGCGACTTCATGAGCCTGTGCATGAACCCGGCGTTCGCCTGCGAAGTCACGATGCAGCCGCTGGACCGCTATCCACAACTGGACGCGGCCATTCTGTTCTCCGATATCCTCACCATCCCCGATGCCATGGGCCAAGGCCTGTACTTCGAAACCGGCGAAGGCCCGCGTTTCAAGAAAGTCGTCAGCACCCTGGCCGACATCGAAGCCCTGCCGATTCCCGATCCGCACAAAGACCTGGGCTATGTGATGGACGCGGTCAGCACCATCCGCCGCGAGCTTAACGGCCGCGTGCCGCTGATCGGCTTCTCCGGCAGCCCGTGGACCCTGGCGACCTACATGGTCGAAGGTGGCTCGTCGAAAGACTTCCGCAAGACCAAGGCCATGCTCTACGACAATCCACAAGCCATGCACCTGCTGCTGGACAAGCTGGCCCAGTCGGTGACGTCTTACCTGAACGGCCAGATCATGGCCGGTGCGCAAGCGGTGCAGATTTTCGATACCTGGGGCGGCAACCTGTCAGCTGCGGCTTACCAGGAGTTTTCCCTGGCCTACATGCGCAAAATCGTCAGCGGCCTGATCCGTGAACACGAAGGCCGCAAGGTGCCGGTGATTCTGTTCACCAAGAACGGCGGCCTGTGGCTGGAAAGCATCGCCGATGCTGGCGCGGACGCCCTGGGCCTGGATTGGACCTGTGATATCGGCGACGCCCGTCGCCGGGTCGGCGATAAGGTCGCGCTGCAAGGCAACATGGACCCGACCGTGCTGTACGCCAAGCCGGAAGCGATCCGCGCCGAAGTCGGCCGTATCCTGGCCAGCTACGGCAAAGGCACCGGGCATGTGTTCAACCTGGGCCACGGCATCACCCCGGAGGTAAACCCGGACCACGCCGGCGCTTTCCTGCAAGCAGTGCACGAGCTGTCCGCGCAATACCACCAGTAACATCCCGCCTCAAGCGAGCCGCCCTCTGTCTGGCAGAGGGCGGCTCGTTGCGCTTCAGCGTTTGTTAAGTCCTGCCTTGGTACGCTGCCGAGGTTGGGATTTCTCCTACAGCCTTCGGTAACTGCCTCGGTAAAAATCCTACCCGACTCTTCAGCTCGCCAGTGATTGGCGTTTATTGTCAGGTGATATCAGGATGAACACTTCAGCGTATTCAACGGGCCAGAAACTCCTGCATTGGATTTCGGCCGTCATCATTCTGTGGGCATTGTTATCCGGTTTTTTCGTCGCCGTGTTCGGTGTGCCGGCGTCGATCAAGGCGTGGGTCGCGTTCTTCAATGTGTCGTTGACCACCGCCTATATCCCGATCTTCGTGTTGCGGGTGTTCTGCTCTTTCAGCCACGGCCTGGATTTTTCAAGCAAACGCACGGTGCAGGAGTACCTGGCGTTGCTGGTGCACAAGGCTATGTACCTGGTGCTGGCCGTGGTGTTGGCGACGGGTGTGCTGATGATGGACCGCCCGATCAATCTCTTTAACCTGATGTCCATTGCGCCTTTTGAGAGCGACGCGGCGCGCATCGCTCTCTACACCCTCGTGCATGTGCTGTCGTGCGTGGCGTTATTGCTGATGCTGGTGCTGCATATCGGCGCGGTGGTGATGCATGAGCGTCGCGGTAAACGGGTAATGGCGCGGATGTCGTTTACGCAGCCGAAGGTGCCTCAGGCCGAAGCCAGCGGCGGTAACTTGGCCAGCCTCAACGCCACCAGCAACGCCCCGGTCAGCAAGGTCAGGATAAACGCGCCGATGCCATTCCAACCGGCAAAGTGCCAGAAGAACCCGCCTGCCGTGCCGGCGATACTGGAGCCGGCGTAGTAGCAGAACAGGTACAGCGAGGAAGCCTGGCCCTTAGCCTTGGTGGCCCGGCGGCCGATCCAACTGCTGGCCACCGAGTGGGCACCGAAGAAGCCAAAGGTGAACACCAACATGCCCGGCACCACCAGCCATAACGGCGATAGCAGGGTCATGGCCATGCCGCCGAGCATCACCAGGATGGTGGCCCACAGCACGCGCCGGCGTCCGAGGCGGTCGGCCAGCGAGCCGATCTTCGCCGAGCTGTAGATGCCCGAGAGGTACACCAGCGACAGCAGACCCACCACGGCCTGGCTCAGGTCGTACGGATCGGCCAGCAAGCGATAGCCGATGTAGTTGAACAGCGTCACGAACGCGCCCATCAGCAGAAAGGCTTCAAGGAACAGCCATGGCAGGCCGGCATCCTTGAAGTGCATGACGAAGCCTTCCAACAGGCTGCGCGGCCGCAAACTACGGGGGCGGAAATTGCGCGATTCGGGCAGGATTTTCCAGAACACCGTCGCGGCGATCAGTGCCAGGGCGCCGATGATCAGCATCGCGGTGTGCCAACTGACGAAATCGATTAACACGCCGATGATCAACCGCCCGCTCATGCCCCCGATCGCGTTGCCGCCGATATACAAACCCATGGCCAGACCGATGTGTTGAGGGTGAATCTCTTCGCTCAAATACGTCATGGCCACGGCCGCCAAGCCACTGAGCGACAGCCCCACCAGCGCGCGCATCAATAGGATGCCTTCCCAGGACGGCATCAGGCCGCTGGCGATGGTGGCAAACGCGGCACAGAACAACGCGGCCACCATCACCGGTTTACGCCCCAGGGTGTCGGAAATCGGCCCGGTGATCAGCAGCCCCAGCGCCAGCATTGCCGTGGAAACCGAGAGCACCAGGCTGCTCTGCGCCGCATTGATGGAGAATTCATGGGACAGCGCCGGCATCATCGGTTGTACGCAATACAGCAGGGCAAACGTGGCGA
Organism: Pseudomonas sp. S4_EA_1b; assembly: GCF_016307435.1. Lineage (NCBI taxonomy): Bacteria > Pseudomonadati > Pseudomonadota > Gammaproteobacteria > Pseudomonadales > Pseudomonadaceae > Pseudomonas > Pseudomonas sp. S4_EA_1b. The sequence continues at coordinate 26,765 of NZ_JAEILC010000026.1, forward strand.
AGCCGCCGGAGAACAGCGCGAGCACCGTGCGCATGAACAGCGGTGTGCCTTTTTCGATGTACTCGTCTTTGAGTTGAGCCACCACCTCATCCAGGGCGGTGGGTGGAAGATCATGAGCGAGTGGCGCAACAGCAGATTTCACAGGAACCTCGGGGGAGCAAAAGCCTGCCAGGCGGGCAATGGAAAAAAGAATATAGCTGGCTAATGATTCTTTCCAATATATTGTTCGACCTGTTTGATAGCTTAAACGACCTAATGAGGTAGGCATGGAATTGCGACATCTGCGGTACTTCATCGCGGTCGCCGAAGAATTGCACTTCGGCCGCGCCGCGCAGGTGCTGGGCATCTCGCAACCGCCCCTGAGCCAGCAGATTCAGGCATTGGAGCATGAGGTGGGGGCGCGGTTGTTCGAGCGTACCAATCGTCGGGTCGAGCTGAGCGAGGCCGGGCGCCTGTTTCTGCAAGAGGCACGCCTTGTGTTGGCCCAAGTCGATAAAGCCGCGGACGTGGCGCGGCGTGCGCAGTTGGGCGAACTGGGGGAATTGAAGATTGGCTTCACATCATCGGCGCCGTTCAATGCCAGCATTCCCCAAGCCATCTTTGCGTTCCGCCAGGCGTTCCCGGCGGTTCACCTCAACCTGCAGGAAATGAGCAGCACCGAGGTGGCCGAGTCGCTGGTGGATGAGTCGATTCAGGTCGGGCTGATGCGACCGTTGCCTTTGCCGGATTCGTTGGCTGTGATCGAGCTGATGCGAGAACCGCTGGTGGCCGTGTTAAGCGCCGGCCACCCCCTGGCGCAAGGCTCCGAGCGTGGTTTGCACCTGGCGCAATTGGCGGAAGAACCGTTTGTGTTTTTCCCACGCAGTTACGGTAGTGGCTTATACGCCCAACTGCTCAACCTGGCCCGCGACGCCGGCTTCAGCCCGCGCTTCGCTCAGGAAGCGGGTGAGGCCATGACGATTATCGGGTTGGTGGCGGCGGGGTTAGGCGTGTCGGTACTGCCGGCGTCGTATCAGCGCATCCGCATCGATGGCGTGGTGTATCGCACCTTGCTGGACCCGGAGGCGGTGACGTCAGTGTGGCTGGTGCAACGCAAGAGCGCACAAACGCCAATGGGCAAGGCATTCGTGGAATTGCTCACGCGCAAGGCCACGCAGTAATCGTCGAGCCGCCCGAAAAGGGGCCGCTGCGCGCCCCAGCGCGAGGCAAGCTCGCTCACCACAGAGGTTGTCTCACTACATAGGTTGCCTCACCACAAGGTTGTCTCACTACATAGGTGAGGCTTCCTACGGTGAGTCCGGTTGTTGTGGTGAGCGGGCTTGCCCCGCGCTGGGCTGGGCCGCCGCCCCCATCCCATGTGCCAGTTGAACGGCATCGGTTGAAAAAGGGGCCGCTGCAAAAATGCTCGGCTTATCACCACATAAGATGGGCCGACCATCGAAGGGGGTAGTGCTTGGCCTCAGTTCTGCTTTGAGGTGCCGGTCTGCTCAAACAACTGCGCCGCTGACCCTGCCTCGCCACTCACACCATTGCTGCGCAAGCCTGCCTTGATGTCGTTATCCAGGTTGTTCACCCAACGGTTGTAGTTGCGATGGATCTTGCCGTCCTTGTAGCCCAGGTCGCGGCTGTCGCGGTAGGTGATGGCGTAGCTGCTGCGGGTGTAGCGGATGTCGATTTCAGCGTGGTACTGGCCGCGCACGGTGATTTCGGCCTGCACCAGTTGCGGGCTCAGGCGTTGCACGGTCCATTCGCGTTTCTGCAAGGCGTTGACGATCACCTGCTTCATTTTTTCTTCGCTGACCTGCGTTCCGGCCGGTAGCTCACTGTGAGGGTTGAGCACCGGTTTGCTGGTGCAACCGGCGGCGCTCAGCAGGGCCAACGTGATGAAGGTGGCGCGTAGCAAGGAAGACATTCCGTATTCTCCAATCGATTGAACAGTCAGGACCAGCGGCGAAAAATCAGCGACGTATTGACGCCGCCAAAGGCGAAATTGTTATTCATCACGTAGTCGTGGTGCATCTGGCGAAAGCCACCTTGCAGGTAGTCCAGCTCGCCGCACTGCGGGTCGACGGTGTCGAGGTTGAAGGTGTGCACGTACTGGTCGCGGTTCATCATTTCGATGCTGAACCACGACTCCAACGCGCCGCACGCGCCGAGGGTGTGGCCCAGGAAGCTCTTTTGCGAACTGATAGGCATGCGGCTGCCGAACAGGCTGCTGGTGGCCAGGGTCTCGGCGATGTCGCCCTGGTCGGTGGCGGTGCCATGGCCGTTCACATAACCGATCGCGGCCGGTGCCAGGCCGGCGTCTTCCAGGGCCAGTTCCATGGCGCGGCGCATGGTTTTCTGTTCCGGGCGGGTGGTGTGCTGGCCGTCGGCGTTGCTGCCGAAACCGACGATTTCCGCATGGATATGTGCACCGCGTGCCAGCGCATGTTCCAGTTCTTCCAGCACCAGCATGCCGCCGCCTTCACCGATCACCAGGCCGTCGCGGCCGCTGTCATAGGGGCGTGGGCTGGTTTGCGGTGCGTCGTTTTTCAGGCTGGTGGCGTAGAGCGCGTCAAACACCATGGCTTCGGTGGGGCACAGTTCTTCGGCGCCGCCGGCGAGCATCAACGGCAGGCGCCCGAACTTGATGGCCTCGTACGCGTAGCCGATGCCCTGGCTGCCACTGGTGCAGGCGCTCGAAGTGGGAATCAAGCGCCCGGTCAGACCAAAAAAGATGCTGATATTGGCCGCGGTGGTGTGCGGCATCATGCGCACATAGGAGTTGGCGTTCAGCCCCTCAGCCACCGAGTTGAGCAGCATATTGCCAAAGGCTTTGATCTCATCGGTGCTGCCGGTGGACGAACCACAGGCCACGCCCATGCGCCCGTCCTTGATCGACTCATCCCCGAGCAAACCGGCATCCTGCAACGCCTGCTCCGCAGCCCACACCGCCAGGCGCGAGACGCGGCCCATGCTGCGCAGTTGCTTGCGCGTCCAGTGTGAGGGCACCACGAAATCGTCGATGGGCCCGGCCAGACGCGTGTTCAGTTCGGTGAAACGGTCCCATTCGTCCATGCGCCGGATACCGCTGCGGTTGGCGCGGAAGTTGGCCGAGATGGTCGGCCAGTCGCTGCCCAGGGAGGTCACGCCGGCCATGCCGGTGACGACGACACGCTTCATCAGCACAGGCCCCCATTCACCGCCAGCACCTGGCGGGTGATGTAACCGGCCTCGGCGGACATCAGGAAGTTCACCGCCCCGGCGACTTCTTCCGGGGTGCCCATGCGCTGTGCCGGGATCATTTTCATCAGTTCCTCGACGGGTACGTTTTCGTCCAGCATGGCCGTGTCGATCAACCCCGGCGCGACGCAGTTGACCGTGATCTTGCGCTTGCCCAGCTCGATGGCCAGGGCCTTGGCCGCGCCGATCAGGCCGGCTTTCGAAGCGCTGTAGTTGACCTGCCCGCGGTTGCCGATCAGCCCCGATACCGAGGTAATGCACACGATGCGCCCGGCCGCGCGACGACGGATCATCGGCATCATCACCGGGTGCAGCACATTGTAGAAACCGTCCAGATTGGTGCGCATCACCACATCCCAATCGTCCTCCGACAAGGCCGGGAACGCGCCGTCGCGGGTCAGGCCGGCGTTGAGCACCACGCCGTAATAGGCGCCGTGTTGCTCCACATCGGCTTCAAGGATGTGCTTGCAGCTGGCGCGATCCGCCACGTCGAATTGCAGCACCCGCGCCTGACGGCCCAGGGCCTGGATCTCCACCTGCACCGCATCTGCCTCGGCGCGGCCGCTGCGGCAGTGCAGCACAATGTCGTGGCCCGCCTGGGCCAGGCGCAGGGCAATGGCGCGGCCGATGCCACGGCTGGAGCCGGTGACCAGTACGGATTCAGTCATGGCGTTTCGTCCTTCGATTCATCTAAATAGGCGGCCGCCTGGGGCGGTCGAAATACGTTCAAGCGCGCGCTGGCGTGGAACCCGTCGCCGCGCAGGTGGCATTCGAACACACCCATGCCATTGTCGTCTTCCAGGGAGCGCAGGCCGTGGATGCTCAGCTCGGCACCGGCCGGAAAGTGTTCGACGTTGCACTCGAACTTACGCGTGCCCAGCAGGAAGCCCAACGCCACTGGCTCGCCTTTGCGGCGGGCATGGCAGCCGGCATAGGCGGCCACGCTCTGCGCCATCAGCTCGATACCGACCCAGGCCGGCAGGCTGCCGTCAGGGCGGTTGAACAGGCCGCCGGGCTTGACGGTGGCGCGGGTGTGAATTTGTTCTTCGTCGAACGACAGCACCTGGTCGATCAGGATCATGTCGCCCGCGTGGGGGATCAGTTCGGCGAGTGGCCAATCGATCATGGGGCCTCTCCGATAATCAGGCTGACGTTGTTACCGCCGAAGGCAAACGAGTTGCTCATCAGGCGCGTGTTTTTCAAGGGTTCGCCGACCAGTGCCCACTGCAAGGCGGGGAGCGCAGGGTCGGCCTCGCCGTCCCACACATGGGGCGGCACCTGGCCGTGGCGCAGGCTCAGCCAGCAGAACGCCGCTTCCAGCGCCCCAGCGGCACCCAGGGTATGGCCGCTCATGGGTTTGGTCGATGAGCAGCTTACGCCGTCGGGGAACAGGCTGGCGACCGCCAGGCTTTCCATGGCGTCGTTATGTTGGGTAGCCGTGCCGTGCAGGTTCAGATAGCCGATCTGCTCCGGCGCCAGTTTCGCGTAGGCCAGTGCCTTGCGCATCGCCTGGAGCGCGCCTTTGCCGCTCGGCTCCGGCGCGGAGATATGGTGCGCATCGCAACTGGCGCCGCTGCCCAACAGGGCGATGGGCGCCGGTTGCCTGCTCATCAGAAACAACACCGCCGCTTCGCCGATATTGATGCCGTCGCGGTTGCGCGAAAACGGGTTGCAGCGCGTGTCGGATACCGCCTCCAGCGCGCTGAAGCCGTTGAGGGTCAGCTTGCACAGGCTGTCCACGCCGCCGCAGATCACCGCATCGCACAGGTCCAGGTCCAGCAGGCGTCGGGCACTCATCAGCGCACGGGCGCTGGAGGTGCAGGCGGTGGAAATCACATAGGCCGGGCCGCTCAGTTGCAACCAGTCGGCAAGGAAATTGGCCGGGGCGCTGAGTTCCTGTTGCTGATAGTCATAGGTGCCGGGGAAGCGGTTGTCGCGCAGGTACTCGGCAATGCCGCGACTGGCTTCGTCGATGCCCGAAGTGCTGGTGCCGAGCACCACGCCTACTCGCGATGCGCCGTAGGTGTGGATCGCCTGGCGGATCTCTTCTTCGATTTGCAGCGCCGCTTCCAGCAACAGTTGATTGTTGCGACTGCTTTGCTGGCCCAGCTCAGGCGGGATACTCGCCAGCTCGCCCTGCACGCCGCCCACTGGCAACACGCGTTCGGGCACCCAGCCGCTTTCGGCGCGCATGCCCGAGCAGTCACCGGCGAACAGGCGGCGGCTGACCTCAGCCTGGCCACGGCCAAGGGCGCAGATCACGCCGAGGGCGTTCAAGTACGCGCTCATCGTGCGGTACCCAGCGGCGTGATGCGGTAGCTCAAGGGCTGTCCGACGATGTTCACGCTGAACACCTCTGAAGACTGGTAGATGATTTGCCAATGACCCGGCAGGGTGCGGGTCAGGTCGCGTGCCTGGGCGCTGGGGTACAGCGCGCGCACGTCATCGGCCGACGTCAGGGCAAACAACAGCGCGGCGAACAACTCGCGGGCCTGGGGGTTGGGCGGCAGCAAGCCATCGGCCTGCCACTGGCCATCGACCAGTTTCTGCCGGGCTTGGGGGATGCCCAGCGGATCCATCATCGACCAGCGAATCGCGCCGCCTTCGCGTTGCACCACCAGCAGCCAATCCTGGCTCTGGCCATCCGCCAGGCGCTGCACATGCAGTTGCAGCGGCAGCGGCAAGCTCGGGGTGGTGGCGGGCAGCGGTGGCTGGCTGGCGCAGGCGCTGAGCAGCAACAGGCAGCCGATCAACAGTGCGCGAATCATGGTACGACGCTCGCCAAGGGTTTGCGTGCCACGCAGTTGACCAGGGTTTCTTCGCGCTGGCCCACCGGTTTCGGTCGGCGCAGGCGCAGGCGTTCGAGCAGGCCGAAATCCTTCGAACGGCTCCACCACAGGTACGGGTACGAGACATTCTGCGGGCCGAACTCAAAGCCTTGCTCGCGCAGCATCGCCAGATACCCTTCGGCGCTTTTCTGCACGTGCATGGGGTGGCGGAACAGCCAGCGGATCACCCAGGTGTCGATATAGGCTTCGGTGGACTCGGCAAACAGCAGGTAGCCGCCGGGTTTGAGCACGCGATAGAACTCTTGCAGCGCACGCTGCTGTTCCACCAGATGGTGGAAGGTCTGGTGGCAGAACAGTAGGTCGACGCTGTTGTCCGCCACATCGAGGGTGGCGCAATCGCTGCCGATCAGCTCGACGCTCAAACCCTGGCGCTCGGCCTCGGCCTGGCTCATCTGCAAACTGTGAGGGTCGGCATCCAGGCCGATCAGGCGTGCCGGCGCGAATGCTTGTTGTAGCAGGGTGAACGACTTGCCCTGGCCGCAACCGGCGTCCAGCAGTACCGGCGCCTGGGGCGGCGGCTCGCTGAACAGGCCGCGCAGGTCGTTGATCGCCACGCGCAGCACGTGGTGCTGCCAGGTGTGGCTGCGCAGGAACCACAGGCCGAAGCGGGTTTCCTCAACGTAGTTTTTGCTCAGGTATTGCGTGCTCATACCGGCTCACTCGCACAGATTTCCGACAACATCCGCAAACGTCGCTTGGGCTCGCTGACGAACGGGTTGCGCTCGTCCCACGCATAGCCGGCGAGGATCGAGCTGATCATACGGCGAATCTCCGGGGCACTGCCCGGATGGAAAATAACGTCCTGGAACGTCCCGGCGTACCAGCCTTCGACGTAGCAGCGGAAGGTGTCGACACCGCGCTTGAGGGGCGCGGCGAATTCGGTCTGCCAATCCACTGCCTCGCCGCTCAACTGGCGGTGTAGCACGCCGGCGGCCATGCTGGCCGAGCGCATGGCGATGGTCACGCCGGAGGAGAACACCGGGTCGAGGAATTCCGCCGCATTGCCCAAGAGCGCGAAGCCTGGGCCGTGCAAGGTCGTGACGTTCGCCGAATAGCCGCCGATGGTGCGCGCCGGCGTGTCCCACACGGCGTTTTGCAGCACGCCGGCCAGGCTTGGGGTTTCGGCGATAAAGCCGCGCAGGCAGGCGTCGAGGTCATCGCCACGGCCGTCGAAATGTTCCTTGGCCGCGACCACGCCCACCGAGCAACGGCCGTTGCTGAAGGGAATGGTCCAGAACCAGATATCGCGCTGGGTGGGATGGGTGGTGACGAGGATTTTGGTGCGGTCGAAGCCTGGATGTTCGATGCGATCCTCGATGTGGGTAAACACCGCTTGGCGCACCGGGAAATTCGACGGCGCTTCCAGGTCCAGCAGGCGTGGCAGCACGCGGCCGTAGCCGCTGGCATCGAGCACGAACTTGGCCTTGAGGTGATACTCGCTGCCGTTCTCGCGGCGCACATGCAGGTAGCGGCATTCGCCTTTGAAATCCACGCCGACGATGGTTTCGCCGTAGCGGATGTCCACGCCTTGCAGCGCGGCCTGGTCGGCCAGCAATTTGTCGAACTCGCCGCGTTGCACCTGGAACGTGGTGGGCTTGCCGTCGCTGAAGGTGTCACTGAAATCGAACGCGCTGTAGCGCTCGCCCCAGGCGAACGCGGCGCCGGTTTTCAGTTGGAAACCGGCGGCCTGCACAGCGTCCAGCATGCCGGCTTCTTCGATGAAATCGATGCAGTGGGACAGCAGGCTTTCGCCGATCGAGAACCGTGGAAAATGCTGGCGCTCGATGATCAATACATCATGCCCTTTGCGCTTGAGCAGCGCGGCGGCGATGGCACCTGATGGGCCGGCACCGATCACCACGACCTGGCGGCGTTCCATTTCAACTGTGGGCACGAGGGCTCCTTGCCGCATTGGCGATAATCACATTCATAAGGCATGTTTCTGCTGGCCGGCCCAGGGCGCCAGCATAAAGCTGAACGCCAGGCCCAGGCTGACCGATAGACCGAAATTACTGACTGCGGGTGTACTCGACACTGCCAGCAGGCCGAACGACAACCATGTCGTCAGCGCCGCCAGCAGTGTTCCTAACAGGCTGACCGCAGCGCCGCCGATCTGTTCGCGCATCAGGATCGCGTAGTCGACACTGATCGCCGTCACCAGCAGCAGGCCGAACAGGCTGAACAACGTCAACGGCTGGCCCAGCCAACCGAGGCTGGCCAGGCTGCACAGCGCGGCGAGCAATGGCAGCGCGACGATACGCAACGCACCGCCGAGGCCAAATGGCACGATCAGCAGGATGACGATCAACCCGCACGACAGCAGTTTCAATTCAGCGGCGCTGATCTGCGTGGCGGCGAACACCCGATTCAAGTCGCCCAGGCGATCCACCAGTTGCACGCCTGGCAGGTCCGCCGCCTGCGCGTGCAGCAACGCCGGGTTGTTCAAGCCTTGCAGGCTGACCATCGCCGCCACACCGCCGTCCACCGAGCCCAGCCACAGGGTGCGCCAGGGTTCGGCCAGCGGGCCCGCTAAGGCGGCATCGATATCTTCGGTGGGCAGGGCCTGCAATTGCGCGATTTCGGCGTGCAGGGCACTGGCGGGAACGCCGAGGTCCAGCAGCGGCTGCCAATGCTGCGGCAGGCGGTTCAACGCGTCACGCACTTGCTGTTGCTCGGCGGGGCGACTGACCAATTGGTTGAGGGCCAGGTAGCCTTGCAGTTTGTTCATGTTCACCAGTTGATCCAGGCGCTGGCCCAGCGTGTCCAGGCGCTCCAGCAACTGGGGTTGATCCGGCGCGCGCACCAGAAAGAACTGGCTGGTGGGCTGGAACCCGGTGATGCGCGCCACGGCCTGGGCCTCCTGGAGCAACTGCGGCGGCGCGCCGATCCATTGGCGAATGTCGTTCTTGGTGTTCAGCTGCCACAGGCCGCCCGCGCAAAACAGCAGCACCAGTGCCAGCAATACGGCACTCGGGACACGCTTGAGCAAGGCAACGCGCAGTTGCCACAGGCGTTCGGCGATGCGCAGCGGCCATTGCGCCGGGCGCAGTTCGACGCCGTTGAGCAGCGCCGGCAACAGGCACACCGCCGACAGGTAGGCACCCACCAGCCCGGCGGCGGAGAACACGGCGATCTGGGTCAGTGCCGGGAACGGTGTCCAGGCCAGCGCCAGGTAGCCGATGCAACTGGTCGCCAGGCTCAGGCTCAGCCCCGGCAGCGTCAGGCGCAGCGCCGGCCAACTGCGCCACGGTTGCAGGCTCCAGCTTTTGGACAGGTAGTGCAGCGGGTAATCCACGGCCACGCCGATCAGGCTGGAACCCAGCACCAACGTCATCACATGCATATGGTCGAACAGCGCCACACACGCCACCGCGCCGAACAACATCCCCACCAGTACCGGCACGAATGCCAGCAGCACGCGCCAACGCCGGAACGCCAGCAACAGCAGCAACAGGATGCCCACGGTCGCACCGCCGCCGACCCAGGTGATTTCGCGAGTGGCCTGTTGCTGACCGTTGGCGGCGTACAACAGGCCGCTGGCGGCGAGCAATTGCGCGCCATGCTCGCCGGCCTCGGCGCGGCTGGCTTGGAGCAGGTCCGCCACGCGCAGTGGCAGGTGCATGTCGAAGGCGTTGCCGGTGGTGCGCGCGCGCAGCAGCACCCAGCTCTTGCCGTCGGCATCGGCAATCAGCGCGCCGCTGCCGATGTCCAGTTGCACCGAGCCACGTTGCGGCTGGCTGTTCTGTATGCGTCCGGTCAGGCCCAGCCAATCCTCCTGGCTGGGCACCAGGCTGAACCCGGTGAAGGGGTCGAACAGCGCCTGCACCCGCTGCTGAATGAAGGCGTCGGGGTGTTCGATCAACTGTTCGCGGTCTTTGCCCGACAGCATCGCCAGGCGCCCGCGCAGCAGTTGCTCGCGCAGCGCCGGCAGGTCGGCTTGCAGGTTCCACTGCACTGTTTCAAACAGGCCGCTGGCCTGCCAGCGCTCGCCCAATTGCCGGGCCACGGCCACCGCCTGCGGGCGGTCGGTGTGGCCCACCAGCACTAGCATCTCGCGGTTCAGCGGCTCCTGCATGCGCTGCTCGGCTTGCAGTTCCAGGGCATCCGGCGTGCTGCCGGGCACCAGCTCCATCAGGTTGGCCGACAGCGGCGCGCCATGACGCCACTGCCAGCCGGCCAGGGCCAGTACGGCCACCAGCAGGATCAGGAACAGGCGCGGCAACTGGCGCTCACTGGGCAAAATCGTGTTGCTCCGCATCGCTCAAAGGTTGATCGGCGGTGCTGTCCTGCATACGCAATACGGTGCTGTCGCCCTGGGTTTCCAGCAGTTCGATGGTTTGCACCAGCGGACCACCCTCGATGTTGATCCGGGTGAACACTTGCTTGAGCAGCAGCGAGCGCGGGATCAGCGTGAGCTTCCACTGCGTGGCCTCGCCTTGCAGTTGCAGCTCGAAGTCCCGTTGCAGGCCGCTGCTGTCGCCCTGTAGCACGGCGAGGAACAAGCGATTCTGCTCGGCGCCGGCGCTCTTGTTCGGCAGCAGCTGCCAGCCATTGGCATCACGGCGGGCGATGCCTTGGGCGCTGATGCGGTAATCCTGTTGCAGCGGCGTCTTGAGCAGCCACAGCAGGCCGTGGTCCTTGGCCAGGACGAAGGTGCCTTTGCTGACCAATGGCTGCGGCAGGGCGCGCAGGTGTTTTTCCTGGATAAAGCTGCCTTGGACCACCGAGGGCTTGGCCAACTGATCGCTGAGTTGTTGCAGGTCGAAGGCGTGGGCTTGAAGCGACAGCAGCAACGCGCCAAGGAAGGTGATCAGTTTCATGACAAGGCCCTGTCGACGGCGTCGGTGAAGACTTTGGGGGACGCCAGCTGCATCTCGCGAGTGGCGATTTCTACCGCCACCTGCACGGTGCTGGCGCGGGTCAGGCGCTCGCCGCTAGCCCGGTCGGTGATCAGGTAATTGACCTTCAAGCGGTTCTCCCACTCCACCAGGCTGGCGCGCACGTTGAGGGTCTGGCCGAACACCGCCCCGCGCACATAGCGCAGCTGCATGTCGATGACCGGCCAGGCATAGCCCGAGTCGAGCATGTGCGTGTAGTTGTGGCCGATCTTGTCCAGCAACGCGCAGCGTGCCACTTCCAGGTATTTCACGTAGTGCCCGTGCCACACCACGTGCATGGTGTCGACATCGAAAAACGGCACGAGGATCTCGGTGTCGCAGTGCAACACGCCCTGACTACGCATGCAGCCTCCAGTGTTGTTCGGCGATGCGTTGCAGACACAGGCGCAGCTCGCCTTCCAGGGCGCGGTCTTCGATCACCGGCGGGAAGTCCTTGGCCAGTTCCGCGTGCATGGCCGCCAGGGCCGGTGGCAGCGGGCGGGCGTCGTCGGCCTGGGCACGCAGCCACACGCCTTGATTGGCGGCCAGCAGGGTGGCGGCGGCAACCTGCTCGGTCAGCTCCAGCACGCGGATCGCATCGCGGGCGGCGATGGTGCCCATGCTGACTTTGTCTTGGTTGTGGCATTCGGTGGAACGTGAAAACACGCTGGCCGGCATGGTGTTTTTCAGCGCTTCGGCGGTCCAGGCGCTGGTGCCGATCTGCACCGCCTTGAAGCCGTGGTTGATCATGGCGCGATCCGCCGGCGCGCCGGACAGGTTGCTCGGCAGGCCGTGGTTGTAGCGCACATCCACCAGCAGGGCGAGCTGGCGGTCGAGCAGGTCGGCGACGTTGGCCACCAGGGTCTTGAGGCTGTCCATGGCAAAAGCGATATGCCCGCCGTAGAAGTGCCCGCCGTGCAGCACGCGTTCTTCTTCGGCGTCGATGATCGGGTTGTCGTTGGCGCTATTGAGCTCGGTCTCGATAAACCCGCGCAGCCAGCCCAGGCTGTCGGCCAGCACCCCGAGCACATGGGGCGCGCAGCGCAGCGAGTAGCGGTCCTGCAGGCGATGCAGCGGCGCGGTCGGTGCGTCGATGGCCAAGTCCTGGCGCAACCACGCGGCGACTTGCATCTGACCCGGGTGCGGCTTGGCGGCGAACAGGCGTTCGTCAAAGTGCTCGGGGTTACCTTGCAGCGCCACCACGTTCAGCGCGGTAATGCGCGTGGCCAGTTGCAGCAGATAGTCGGCGCGGGCAAACGCCAGGCACGCCAGGCCGGTCATCACGGCGGTGCCGTTCATCAAGGCCAGGGCTTCCTTGGGGCGCAGCACCAGCGGCTGCCAGCCCAGTTCGCGATGCACATCGGCGGCCGCGCGGCGCTCGCCACGGAACAGCACCTCACGCTCGCCGGACAGCGTCGCCGCCACATAGGACAGCGGCGTCAGGTCGCCGCTGGCGCCCACCGAGCCTTCTTCCGGGATCAGCGGCAGTACGTCGTGTTCCAGAAACGCTTGCAGGCGCTCCAGCAGTTCAACGCGCACCCCGGACACGCCGTGGCACAGCGACTGCAAGCGCGCGGCCAGCACCGCACGGGTGGCCTGGGCGTCGAGCAATTTGCCCAAGCCACAGCCGTGAAAGGTGTACAGGTGACGGGGCAGGGCTTCGACATGCTGCAACGGTACCGCCACCACGCAAGAGTCGCCGTAGCCGGTGGTCACGCCGTAGATCACGCCTTCCTTGTCCAGCAGCGAGTCGAGGAACTGCGCGCCCTTGGCGATGCGCTGGCGATAGGCCGCGTCGCCTTGCAACTGGGTAGGCACCTGACGGTTGGCCAGGGCCAGCACGTCTTCGATGCGCAGGGGGCGTTCGCCAAAGGTTACCGGCTCAAGATGCGTCGTCATCGGTCTTCCAGAAAGGGTAAAAGTTGAACCATTGTTGGGGCGCTTCCAGACAGAAATCGGCCAGGCGCGCGGCGTAGCGTGAGGTCCACTGGGCGATGACCTGCTCGCGAGTGCTGCGTTTCCATTCGATCGATGGCGCGAACGGCTCGATGGTCAGGCGATAACGGCCATTGTGCTTGAGGCACATCAGCAGGTTCACCGGGCAGTTGAGCAGGCCGGCCAAGAGCCAAGGGCCCTGGGGAAATGCGGCGGCATGCCCGAGGAAATCCACGCGCACCGTGCGCCCGCCGTGCAGCGGCACGCGGTCGCCGGCAATTGCCAGCCATTCGCCTTCGTCCAGGCGCTGGCTGAGCAACAGCATGGTGGCCGGGTCCAGCTCGCTGACCTGGATCAGGCGCAAATGGGTCGCGCCGGCTTCGCCCAGCAAACGGTTGAAACGTTCGGCGTGCTTGGTGTGTACCAGCACGTTCATGGTCACTTGTTCGCCGATTTCCGCCAGGGCGCGGCACACTTCCAGATTGCCCAGGTGCGCCCCCACCAGCATCTGCCCGCGCTCGCCGCGCAATTGCCCGCGTAGCTTGGCCGGGTCGTCGATGTCGATTTGTTCGATGCGCAGCTTGCCGTTCCACACATCGAGCTTGTCGAGCAGGGCGTCGGCGAAGGCCATGAACTGGCCGAAGACTTTTCTATGGGAGGGGCGCAGTTCATCGCGCCCGCTCCACTCGGCCAGGCGTTGCTGGTACTGCCAGGCGCTCTGGCGCGCGGTGCGGCCGAACACGAAGAAGTACAACACGATGCCGTACAGCACCGGGCTCAGCAGGCGCCGGCCCAGCACTTTGGCGGCGAACGCGGTGAGTTTCATCAGCCAGTAGCTGCCGCGTTCTTCGCGGTCGGCCCAGTGCTTGGTGCTGTCGCTCATGCCTGCCACCGCCGCCACAGGATCATCGGCGCGCGCACCAGCATGCCGAAGAACAAACGCGTGTGCATGGCGCTGATGCGCACGTTGTCGTGGAACAGCCGGAAGTGCGACAGTCCATCGGCCGGGTAGTGGACTTGGGTGGGCAGCCAGCGCATTGGTTGGTTGCGCCAGGCCAGGCGTACCAGGATGTCCGAGTCGAAGTCCATGCGCGTGCCGATGTAGGCCGAGTCCATCAGTGCCAACACCGGGGCCAGCGGGTACACGCGAAAGCCGCACATCGAGTCGCGGATCTGCAGCGACAGGGTGTTGATCCACACCCACACATGGGTCAGGTAGCGAGCGTACAGGCGGCCTTTGGGCACGCTGTCGTCGTATTCGGGGTAGCCGCAGATCAGCGCGTCGGGCTGGCGGCGGGAGGCGTCGATAAAGGTCTCGACTTCGCGCAGGTCGTGCTGGCCGTCGGCATCGACCTGCAAGGCATGGGTAAAGCCCTGGCGTGCGGCCTCACGAAAACCGGCCATCACCGCACCGCCCTTGCCCTGGTTGTGGGGCAGGGTGACCAGGCTGACGTTGTCCAGAGTGGCCAACTGCGCCAGCACCGCTGCGCAGGCCGGGCTGCTGCCATCGTCCACCAACAGGCACGGCAGGCCGCTTTTCAACAGGCTATGGACCACGGCGGGCACGGCGGCTTCGTGGTTATAGACCGGGATCAGGGCGCAGGGCTTATGCATGGGCGGCTTCCAGTTGGATGCGGCCGCTGGAACAGGCCGCGATGCCGTTGCGGTAGGCGAAATACAGCTTGCCGCGCTCTGCGTCGAAGCGCAGGTGCAGTTCGATCCGGTCGCCCGGGCGTATCAGTTGCTGGAACTTGAGCACTTCCATGCCGGCAAAGGTCGTCGGCAAATCCAGCAGTTGTTGGCCGAGGTTGAATGCCCACTCCACCTGCACCACTCCCGGCAATACCGGAGTGACCGGGAAATGCCCGCTGAAATAGGCTAGGTCCGGCGGCACGCTCAGTTGCAGTGTCCACTCGCCGTTAGCTTCAACCTGTTCCAACACCTGCGGCGCCTTGGGCCGTGGCGCCATGAGCAGCGCCGCCACGTCGGCCTGGGGCAGTTTGCCTTGGGCGTTGAGTGGCAATTGACTCAGCAGGCGCCAGCGGCGTGGCAGGGCCAGGGCTTCGCAATGTTGGCTCAAGTGCTGGCGCAGGGTCTGGGTAACGCTGCGCCGGCCCTGATTGCGCAATGCATGCAGGCCGGCGGCGCTCAGCACCACCAGCGCGCCGAGGGACGCGCGGCTTTCCTGAACCACGCCCAATCGCGTTTCGGCGACCCATGGATGGGTCATCAAGGCCTGTTCGAGCATGGGCAGGGAGATACGTTTTTCTTCCAGCTTGACGATGCGGTCCAGACGTCCCAGCAGCTCGAAGCGGCCATCGGCATGCAGGCGTGCGGCGTCGGCGGTCTGCTCGATATGCCCAGGGGGCAGGTACGGCGACGCGATGCGCAGGGCGCCGTCGGCATCCTGGCTCAGGTGCACATCGGCAAACGGCTGCCAAGGTTGATTGCCCTGGCGCCAGGCGATGCCGCCGGTTTCCGAACTGCCGAGGATTTCAGTGGGCCATTGTTGCAGGCGTTCATACAGACTGCTGGCGGCTTCCACCGGCAGCGCACCGCCGGATGAGAACACCCGCGCCACTTGGCTCAATGCCGGCCAATCGAGGTTGTCGCCCATGCGCTTGAGCAGCGCCGGGCTGGCCACCCAGGCGAACCGGGCGTGTTCGCGGCTGGCGCGCTGCAAATCTTCGGGGAAGGCCAGTTGTTGACGTACAAATGTGCGACCGGCGCACAGCGGCCACAACACGCGGAACAGCAAGCCGTAGATATGCTGCGTGGCGACGCTGCCGATGATGCAGGCACCGTCGAGGTCGGCGCCCCACAAGGTTTCCAGGGCCTGCACTTCGTTGGCTAACTGGCGCAGGGTCTTGTCGATGCGCTTGGGTTCGCCGCTGGAGCCGGAGGTGCACAGGCTCAATTGGCAGGTGTCCAGGTCCAGAGCGGACGGGCTCAGGGCGGCCTGATACAAGGCGTCGAGGTCCGCGGCCTCGGTCAGCCAGGCGTCGACGGTGTCGGCCCAGCGTTGACGGGTTTGGGGTTGCAGGTCGGCGGGCAGCAACACGCTGGCCCCGGCACGCCAGGCGCCCAGCAAGGCGATTGCCAGCAGGCCGGCATCTTCCAGGTGCACGGCCACGCGCTGGATGCCACGGCGTTGCAGCCCGGCGCCCAGGCGCAAGGCCTGGTCCCACAGTTGGGCGTGATTCAGGCCTGCGCACACCGAACGCTGCGCCACCGGCTCAAGCAACAGATGCTCAAGGTTCAACCAATTCATACGCGGCCCCGCACCCTTTGTCGTACCAGCCATTCCACGGCAAACAGCAGCCCCATCAGCCCGTAGGCGATCAGGCCGTTGTACAACGTCCACCAGCTCAGCGGTGCCCACAAGGTGAGGGCGGCCGCGAGCAGGCCGTTAGCTAAGAAGAAAACACTCCAGACCACCGTGACCTGGCGCGTGTACACAATTGCCTCGGGGGGCAGTTGCGGTTCCGTCATCCGCGCCAGGCGCTCAACAATCGGTGGGCCGTATTTCAGGCTCAAGCCGAACAGCGTGAGCATGAACGCGCTGACCAGGCTCGGGTACCAGCGCAGCAGCTGCGGGTTGTCGAACCAGGCCAGCAACAGGCAGAACACGATCACCGCCACCGCCATCCAACGGCTGCCAGGGCGCCGCGCAGCGGTGAGCGCCCGCAACAGCCATAGGCTGCCCAGCAGCAGGCCGAATTGCCACGGCGCAAAATGCTCGGTGCCGTAATACACCGCGAAGGGGTACAGCAGCCCCGCCAGCAACAGGCCAAGGCCGATCAGCCGGCTCATGCGGCTGGTTGGACCAGACGGTACACCGCCTCAACCACATCGTTCACGGTGCGCACGGCCTTGAATTCCTCGGCAGCAATCTTCTTGCCGGTCTGGCGCTTGATATGGTCGATCAGGTCCACCGCATCGATGCTGTCGATTTCCAGGTCCTGGTACAGGTTGGCGTCGAGGGTCACGCGTTCAGGTTCCAATTCGAACAGTTCCACCAAGGCATCGCGCAGGGTGTTGAAAATATCGTCACGAGTTTGCATGGTCCGGTCTCAAGCTGCCTGGCGGGCCGTGACGAACGCCGCAAGGCTGGCCACGTTGGTGAAGTGGTTGCGAGTGTCCTTGGCGTCGGCGTCGATCTTGATGCCGTACTTTTTCTGGATGGCCAGGCCCAGTTCCAGGGCGTCCACCGAATCCAGGCCCAAGCCTTCGCCGAACAGGATCTGGTCGCTGGGGATATCGTCCGCGCCGATGTCTTCCAGGCCCAGGGCCTCGATGATCAGCGTCTTTATGTCGTGCTCAAGGCGTTGTTTGTCGCTCATCTTCGGCGAGCTCCTTAATGAAATAGTGGTGCAGGTAATCGTTGAGCTTGCGTGAAGCCTGGGGCGCGGGGCCCAGTGCAGCGAACGCCTGTGGTTCTATATCGGCGCCAACCCGCAAACTGAAGTGCACGCGGCGTTTAGGAATGCGATACCAGGGTTCGGCCTTGGTCAGGGTGGTGGGGCTGACCTTGATCACAACGGGGGTGATGATTGTCGCACCTCGCAATGCAATGGCGGCGCCCCCGCGATGAAAGGCCGGCGCGGCACCGGGAGTGGTGCGGGTGCCTTCGGGAAAGATGATCAGGGTTTGCCCGCTTTGCAGGGCAGCGGCGGCGGCATCGAGCATTTCGGCGCTGCCGTCGTTGCTGATATAGCCGGCGTCGCGCACCGGCCCGCGGGTGAAGGGGTTCTGCCACAGGCTCTGCTTGACCACGCAATTGGCCTGGCGCACCAGACCGATCAGAAACACCACATCGATCAGCGACGGGTGGTTGGCAATAATCATCTGGCCGGGACGGCCGAGTTTTTCCGCGCCTTCGACGCTATAAGTCAGCACGCCCGCGCGTTGCATCAGGCGAATAAAGAACCAGAACAACCAACTGATGGTGTGCCGCGCGCGCCCTCGATGCCGGGCCGCACTGCCTGGCAGGCAACTGAGCAGGGGGAACACCAGCAGGCGCAAGCACAACCCACCGAAACCGAACAGCACGAAGCTGGCAGCGGTGGCGAACAGGCGCCAGTAGTAGGCGTCCCGGGGCTTGTTGGTCATGGCTTGCGTTGCCAATTCCATACGCGGTTCTTCCAGGCATGTTGGCAGGCACCCTGGTCGGTGAGCAGGGCGCGCAGCAGGTTCAGGGCGTGGGGCCACTGGGTTTGAGTGGCTTGGACAGTGCCGGTGGTGAGTTCCAGTTGCCACTCGTCGCCTGGGGTGAGCAACAGGCCGAGTGCATACGGAAACGGCACGTCATGGATCCAACTGGTATAGGCGGCGGGCGGTTGTTCTTCGGTGATCACCAGCAGCACCGCCGGCGCGCCTTCCTGGAGCAGCGCGGCGGCTTCGAGCAGACCGTGTTCCAGGCCGTCGCCGGCGGCAGCGAGGGCGGTCATTTCGCTGGTTTCATTGCGCAGGATCGACCACAGGCCGATCACGGCGTTGTGCACCGATAGGCTGAACTGGGTCGGCGACAGCGGTTGTTCGTGGGCCAGGTCGCTGAGGATATCGAGGGTGCGCGGGGTTTCGCCGTGGCGCGAAATGAACACCAGCGGCAGGTCTTGAAGGCCCTCGGCCAGCGGCCAGCCCACACTGAACGCCATGCGCGCCAGACGGCTCAAGCGCCGACGTTGTATTGCCGGCAGAAATGACACATCGGGAGCAGCTTCGCTTTCAGGCAGCAACACCGGGGCCTGGCACCACGCGTGCCAGTCGTCCGCACTCTCCAGGCCAGGGGCCCAGGCGCGCCATTGGGCGATGTTGAAATTGATCACTGAGAAGTTATCCCGCCCCTGCGGGCTTCCATGTGCGGCATTTGGCCCCGAATACCGGGACAGGCAGCAAGCGCCGAATGGCGCGCATTATCCGGGTGCCGTGGGGTTCTAGCAAACATTGGTAAAAAATTGTTCAAGGCCGATTACAAAATCGTGGGAAAGATTTGCAGATTGTCCGTTACCCAGGCGCTAGTTGGGCTGTCGGACCCTTCCTAAACCTTCGTGTGTGACGTACTACGGCTTTCGGTCGATGCAGCAGTGCATGGATGAACGAGGTAGCTAACAGGCGCTTTTGCCCTCTACACTCGGACATTCATTGATACACGGAGGTTTTTCCATGCGGCGTGTGGTGTTCAATCAGAAAGGCGGCGTGGGCAAATCCAGCATCGCCTGCAACCTGGCGGCGGTCAGCGCCAGCGAAGGCTATCGAACCCTGTTGGTTGACCTGGATGCACAAGCCAACTCTACCCAGTACCTGACCGGCCTGACTGGGGACGATATCCCCATGGGGATCGCCGATTTTTTCAAGCAAACCCTGTCTTCCGGACCGTTTTCCAAGAAGAACAAGGTGGATATCTACGAAACGCCCTTCGATAACCTGCATGTGATCACCGCCACCGCCGAGTTGGCGGACCTGCAGCCCAAGCTCGAAGCCAAGCACAAGATCAATAAATTGCGAAAACTGCTGGACGAGCTGGACGGCGATTACGACCGCATTTACCTCGATACCCCGCCAGCCTTGAATTTTTATGCGGTTTCGGCGCTGATTGCCGCTGATCGCGTATTGATCCCCTTCGATTGCGACAGTTTCTCGCGCCAGGCGCTGTATGGTCTGTTGGCGGAAATCGAAGAGCTGAAAGAAGACCATAACGAAGGGCTGGAAGTAGAAGGCATTGTGGTCAACCAATTCCAGGCCCGCGCCAGCTTGCCGCAACAGATGCTCGACGAGTTGATCGCCGAAGGCCTGCCGGTGCTGCCGGTGTACCTGGCCAGTTCGGTGCGCATGCGCGAGTCGCACCAGGAAAGTCGCCCGCTGATCCACCTGGACCCACGGCATAAGCTGACTCAGCAATTTGTGGAACTGCATAACCTGCTGGAAAACGCCTGACCTTCAAGCGCCACACAGATCCAAGGTGGGAGGGGGTTGCCCCCCACCCACAGTGTCCAGCATTGTCTCGGTGCGGTTATATCCCCTGGCTACGCAACCAGCTCATCAATTGCGGCAGCGGAAACGCGCCGCTCTGGCGCGCCACTTCGCGGCCGTTCTTGAACAGGATCAAGCTGGGGATCGAGCGAATCCCCAATTGCGCCGACAACTGCTGGTTGGCCTCGCTGTCGAGCTTGGCCAGGCGGCACTTGCCTTCCAGCTGACCGGCTGCTTGTTCAAACACCGGCGCAAACGACTTGCACGGCCCGCACCAGTCGGCCCACACGTCCACCAACAGCGGCAGATCGCCCTTGATCTGGCTGGCGTAGTCGCCTTGTTTCAACTCAAACGGCTTGTTCAGCAATACGGGTTGCTTGCAACGCCCGCATTTGGGCGCATCACCCAGGCGTTCGCCGGGGATGCGGTTGAGGCCGTTGCAATGGGGGCAAGGGATGACAAGAGGTTCGGACATGATGGGCTCCTGGGGATGGCCAATGGATTCTATTTGGCGCCGCCGCCGGTGTTTATCAAGGTAGCCAGCTGGGGTCGACCTCTCGATTTCACGACGAGCAACTGATTTCCAGGTGTTTGCCCCAATCCGGCGGCCGCTGCGCGTACTGTTCCATGCCGGGCTGTTCCTCGAACGGCTGGCTCAGCACCTCATGTAGCCGCCGCACTTCGCTGTAATCGCCTGACTCGGCGGCGGTAATGGCGTTTTGTGCGAGGTAGTTACGCAGGATGTACAGCGGGTTGACCGCGTGCATGCGTTCGCGGCGTTGTTCTTCGGTGTAGTCGCCGTCCCGTGTGATCCGCGCTGTGTACAGCTTGGCCCAGGCATCGAACCCGGCCAGGTCGACAAAGTCATCACGCAAGCGGCTCACGGCCAGCGCGGCCGGTTCATCCCCCAGGCGGCGGAAGAACAAGGTGTAGTCCACGCCACTGTTCTGCATCAGTTGCAGCAGGCGTTCCACCAGTTTCTGGTCAGCCTCTTCGGCCGTGGTAAGGCCCAGGCGGCGGCGCATCAAGTCCAGGTAATGGGCTTGGTACAGCGGCAGGAATAAACCCAGCGTTTCCTTCAAGGCATCGACGCTGATAAACGGCGTGAGCGCCTGGGCCAGCGCGCTGAGGTTCCACTGGCCAATCGGCACCTGGTTGCTGAAGGAATAGCGCCCTTCATGGTCGGAGTGGTTGCAGATGAAGTGCGCGTCGAAATCATCCAGAAACGCAAACGGCCCGAAGTCGAAGGTAATGCCCAGGATCGACATATTGTCAGTGTTCATCACCCCGTGGCAGAAGCCATAGGCCTGCCATTTAGCGATCAGTTCGGCGTTGCGCTCGACGATTTCGCGGAACATCGCCAGGTACGGTTCCGGCTGTTCGCGGCATTCGGGGTAGTGCAGGTTGAGTACGTGCTCGGCCAGTTGCGCCAACTGCTCGGACTTTTGGGTGTAATAGAAATATTCGAAATGCCCGAAGCGGATATGGCTCGGCGCCAGGCGCAGCAGCATGGCGCCGCGTTCCTGTTTCTCGCGCCATACCGGTGTGTCGGAGCCGATCACGCACAGCGCGCGGCTGCTGGGGATGCCCAGCGCGTGCAGCGCCTCGGATGCCAGAAACTCACGGATCGACGAGCGCAATACCGCGCGGCCATCGCCCATGCGTGAGTAAGGTGTCATTCCTGCACCTTTGAGGTGCAGGTCCCAGTGCTCGCCGGCGGCGTTGTATGCCTCGCCCAGCAGCAAGCCGCGGCCATCGCCCAGTTGTGGGCTGTAGCCGCCGAACTGATGGCCGGAATACACCATCGCCCGCGGCTCTGCTTCGGCCCACAGTTTATGGCCGCCAAACAGCTCGGCGAACAGCGGCGTGTCGGCCACCGATGGGTCGAGATCGAGCAAGGCCATGGCCCCAGGACTGGCCACTACCAGGCGCGGCTCGTCGAGAGGTTCGGGCAGAACGTGGGTTGAAAACGCGTCGCCCAGGCGTGCGAAACGATTGTCGAAGGTCAGGTCGTCGAGGGCTTTCACCGGCCATCTCCAGCAGAATGTCCGAGCATTCTGCTGGGGATAGAGGGTTTAGTCGAGTTTGCTCGGCGGCGGTTCCGGTGCATCGACGACTTTGCCGGCGGGCGGCTCGGGGGCATCCGTGCTCGGTTGCGCGCCGACGATGGTCTTACGCTCGTCTTCCACCGGCACCAGTTTGTACTCCTGGCCGTGCATATTCTTGAGGTACACCTCCATCTGCCGGAACGAGATGTTGATGTGCTGTTTCTTGAATTCGCGGTTGATGTAGCGGTTGACCTCGTCCAGCACCGGGTTGCGGTCGCCCAGGTCGCGCACATGCATGCGCAGTTCGTGGTCCAGGGTGCTTTCGCCGAAGTTGAGGAAGTACACGTGGGGTTCCGGATCTTTCAGAACCCGTGGGTTTTCCCTGGCGGCCTTGAGTAACAATTCCTTCACCAGGTCCAGGTCGGAGCCGTAGTCCACCCCCAGTTTCAAGGTCACGCGGGTGATGGTGTCGGTCAGCGACCAGTTGATCAGTTGCCCGGTGATGAAGGTTTTGTTCGGGACAATGATGTCCTTGCGATCGAAGTCGGTGATGGTTGTGGCGCGGATGCGGATCTTGCTCACCGTGCCCGACAGGTTGCCGATGGTGATGGTGTCGCCGATACGCACCGGGCGTTCGAACAGAATCATGATGCCGGAGATAAAGTTGGCGAAGATCTCCTGCATACCGAAGCCCAACCCCACCGACAGCGCCGCCACCAGCCATTGCAACTTGTCCCAGCTCACGCCGAGGGTAGACAGGGTTGAGACAAAGCCCACGCCGGCAATGATGTAGGACAGCAAGGTAGTGGTGGCGTAGGCGCTGCCCTGGGCCAGATCCAGTTTGGACAGCACCAACACTTCCAGCAGGCCGGGCAGGTTGCGCGCCAGGGCGAAGGTGATGCCGATGATGATCAGCGCGCCGAGCAAATCGCCGATGCTGATAGGCACCATGCTGATATTCGCACCGGTGCCGCTGGTGTATTCGTACAGGGTAACGTTGTCCAGGTAGGAAAATACCGAGATCAGGTCCGACCACACCCAGTACAACGCCGCAATAAAGCCGCCGAGCAGGGCCAGGCGGATCAGGCGCATGGACTGTTCGTTGACCTGTTCGATATCCAGCGTCGGCTCTTCGATCACCGCTTCGCCATCGCCGGCCTCTTTGGCCGCCTGACGTTTGGCCAGGGCGCGGGAGTAGGCCAGGCGACGGGCCGCCACGCCGAGGCCGCGGACGAAGGTGGCTTCGATCACCAGCCAGAACATCAGCAGGTATAGGGTATTGATCAAGCGGTCGCTGAGTTTGAGGGCGGTGTAGTAGTAGCCGAAGCACACCGCGATAAACAGTGCGATAGGCAGTGCGGTAAACAACAGGCCTACGGCTTTGCGAAACAACGATGCCTTTTCGTGGGTGGGGCTGTTGAGCAGCAGGCGACCCAGCAGCCAGGCCATCAGCGCGTAGCAGGTCAGCACCACGCCGATGCCCAGCACGTCGTCGGCCAGCGCCGCCGGTTGGTGCTCGGCGATAGCGACCACGGCCACCAGGGCCAATACCACCAGGCCGAGCTTGCGCACCCAGCCCTGGAGGAATTCGACCTGGGGTTTTTCCCAGCGGAAGTGCAGTTCCGCCACGCCGCCGGGCGCGAGAATCCGGTAAGCGGTGTAGAAAACCAACCACGCCTGGGCCAATTGCAGCAGGGCCGAGCCCAGGTTGGCGTTCTGCCCGCGTGCGTCGATCTGCAGCGCGTAGCCGCACAAGGCCAGGCCCAGGGATACCGGCATGGCCAGCAATATATTGATCAAAATGGCCTGTGGCGTATGCCACTGGCTGTCGCGCTTGAAGTGGCCGATGTCCAGATGGACCTTGTTCAGGCGCTGATACAGGGCCTTGCGGCGCCACAGCAGCGCGCCGATCAACAGCAGCAGCGGCAGGAACAGCAGCGGGCGCTGGGTCAGGCCGTCATACAATTCGCTGACGCTGGACGCCCACGGCAGGGTGGTGATTTGCTTGCTCAGGTGCGCCGGTACGGTTTCCAGCCACTCCGTGTCCAGCGGCTTGTTGCTGGGAATCCAAAACATCTGCTCGTCCAGCGTCGCGCGCAGGGTGGTGGCGGTGCTGAGCAGTTGTTTCTGGTTCAGTTGCAGGGTGATGGATTCGTTCAGCAACGCGCTCAACTCGCGGCTCAGGCGTTCAAGCAAGTCGCTGCGGGTGATCGCCAGTTCCAGCAGGGTGCGCCGCAGTTGCGGGGTCACGTCGTCCGGGGGCTGGTTGGCCAGCAGGTTATCCACATAAGCGCTGGGGGAGCTGATCAGCTCGCGCTGCTGGTTGACCTCAAACTGGTACAGCCGAATGTTGGCGATATCGTCCGCCAGGTCGCGGTCCACCGTGAGACGCGGCAGGGCTTGTTTCTGTTTGTAGAGAATCTTGGACAGCAGCAGGCTGCCCTTGAGCACGTCGATCTGCTCGTCCAGTGCTGAATCGCTCTGAGTGACGGCGTCCAGCTGTTGCTTGGTTTGCAGGTTTTTCTGCGTCAGGTCGTTGAGACGGTCGGTGCTTTTGAGCAGGTAGTCGGACAGCTTCAGGTTGGCTGCGCTTTCCGTGGCCAGCAGGCTGCTGCCGCCGGCTTTCTGCGCCTCGATGGACTGTTGGGTCACCGTCTGCTGGCTCTGGGCCAGACGCTTCTGATTGATCAGGGTTTGCAGGTCCTGGATTTCCTGTTCCAGGCGCGCGGTCTTTTCTTGGATCAGGTCGTGCTGGCTGTTGCCCAGGTCTTGCAACTGACTGTTGCCCGCCAGTTCCTGACGCCGCAGCGGTATCAGCGCATTCAGGGCCGCCAATTCAGCGTTCAACTGATTGCGTTGGTCGCTGCTCAAAGCTTTGCCGTTGTCCTTGCCGGACTTGAGGGTGGCGTTGATCTGCTGGATGCGCGTCTGGCTGCTGCTGATTTCGGTCTGGGCGCGCTCTGGGCGGGTTTGGGCGGCGATGGTCAGGCTGTTGGCGTCGGCCAATTCTTTTTGCAGGTCGCCTTGCTGGGTGCTGCGCTGCACCAGCAGCTGTTCCAACTGCGGTATCGGCAGGCTGGCATAACGCTGGGCCACCGGAATGATTTTGGTGGCCTTGAGCCGTGTCAGCTCGCGCTGGTTTTCGCTGGTCTGGCGCGGGGCGTCGTCCAGCTGGCGCTTGAGATCGACCAGGCGTTGCTCGTAATCCTGCTTGTTGCTCAGATACGTGAGGGTTTGCTGCAGGATGGTCTGCAGCGCCTTCATGTCGGCGTCGGGCAGTTTACGGTCGGGCAGCTTGTCCAGGGATTGCTGGATGGCGTCGGCGCTGGGCGGGTCGGCGGCGTAGACATTACCGACGCAAAGGGTCAGACCCAGCAGGGCAGTGGCGAGAAAAGAGCGCAGGATTGGCATAGAGACCGGTCGAGCTAGTGAAGAATCGGGGGCGTTGTCGCCCCGCAGTTTAGAGGAAGAGTCCGGGGCCCGGGCGACTTCCTTCGGGGAATCTGACGCCCACTTTGCCGATCTTGTTCCCGTCCATGACCGCGACGGTCCAGATGGTGTTGTTCCACTCCACCTGGTCGCCCACCACCGGGGCGCCCCCGACCTTTTGGGTGATGAACTGGCTCAGCGGCGTATCCGGGTCGATACCTTCGAGCTTGAGGCCATACAGCGCCGACACCGCGCCTAGCTGGGCGTCGCCTTCCAACACGAAATCGCCGAAGAAGCGCAGGTCCAGACCACGCTGCGGCGCCTGGCTGAACAGCTTGCCCAGGGCCGGCAGGTTGTGTTCGTGGCCGATTACGCAGAGCAGATCATCGACTTCCAGCACCGTACTACCCGACGGATGGAGCAGTTGCTGGCCACGAAACAGGGCGGCGATGCGCGTGCCTTCGGGCATTTTCAGCTCGCGCAGGGCCGCGCCGATGCACCATTTCTCCGCGCCCAGGCGGTAGACGAACAGCTCCCACTCGCTGGTGACATGCACTTCCAGCGCCGCGCGGGAGATCGGCGCCGGGTCCGGCGGCACTGTGACTTTAAGCAGCTTGGCCACCCACGGCAGGCTCGTGCCCTGTACCAGCAGCGACACCAGCACGATAAAGAACGCCAGGTTGAAATACAGCTGGGCATGGGACAGGCCAGCCATCAACGGGAACACCGCCAGAATGATCGGCACCGCGCCGCGCAGGCCGACCCACGCGATAAAGGCTTTTTCGCGGCCGTGGAAGGCCTTGAAGGGCAGCAGGCCGACCATCACCGACAACGGTCGCGCGAAGAGGATCATCCACAGCGCCAGGCCCAGGGCCGGCAGGGCGATGGGCAGCAGATCGTGGGGCGTGACCAGCAGGCCCAGCACCAGGAACATGCCGATCTGCGCCAGCCAAGCCATGCCATCGAGCATATGCAAGATGCCGTGACGGCTGCGCACCGGGCGGTTGCCGATCACCAGGCCGCACAGGTATACGGCGAGGAAGCCGCTGCCGTGGAAGGCGTTGGTCAGGGCAAAGACGAACAGGCCGCCGGCGATCACCAGAATCGGATAGAGGCCGGTGGCCAGGTTGATGCGATTGACCATTTGCAGCATCAGCCAGCCGCCGCCCAATCCGACCAGGCCGCCGATACCGAATTCGCGCACCAGATGGGTCAGTAGGCTCCAGTGCAGGCCGGTCTGGCCACTGGCGAGCATGTCGATCAGGGTGACAGTGAGAAACACCGCCATCGGGTCGTTGCTGCCGGATTCGATTTCCAGACTGGCGCTGACCCGTTCGTTCAAGCCCTTGCCGCCCAGCAGCGAGAACACCGCCGCGGCGTCCGTGGAGCCGACAATCGCGCCGATCAGCAAGCCTTGGATAATGTTGAGGTTGAACAGCCAGGCCGCCGCCATGCCGGTGAGGCCGGTGGTAATCAACACCCCCACCGTGGCCAGCGACAAGGCCGGCCACAGCGCCACGCGGAAACTCGCCACTCGGGTTCGCAAGCCGCCGTCGAGCAGGATCACGGCCAATGCGAGGTTGCCCACCAGGTAGGCGGTCGGATAGTTGTCGAAGATGATGCCGCCGCCGTCGACGCCGGCGACCATGCCCACGGCCAGGATAATCACCAGAATCGGGATGCCCAGGCGTGACGAAAGAGAACTCACCAGAATGCTCGCACTCACCAGCAACGCGCCGATCAAGAACAGGCTGTTGATGGTCGTCGCATTCAAAGGCAGTACTCCATGAGTAGATACAAAAAGACGGGGCGCAAACTGACCATGCAGTCTGCGTGCCAGGGATTCTAACCTGTTGAATTGCCGCCCTGTCAAAAAGCTTTTCATGGCGTTTAAATGTGGAAGGGGGGTTGCCGCCCCGACAGGTTCACCGACAAATCCAAGGGGGCGCTTCGCGGCCCAGCGCAGGGCAAGCCTGCTCACCACAAAAAAACTGGCTAGCTTCTGTGATGAACGAGCTTGCATCGCTATCGGTGGTACGACCAAAGCACTGAAGAGTGCCTTGGGTTTTTGTCGCACCTGACGAGGGGTTAGCGGATTCAGGAACCAGATGGGGGAAATGCAGTCACTAAGGCTCGAAAGCGTGGCTCCACCCTGAAGAACCGGGCTGCGCGCCGGGGATAAGCCTGGCATCCGAGGTGAATTTTCTTTATCGTCACCGCCCTTTTAAAACGCTCGAGAAATCAAAATGTTAGAAGCATCCCTCAGCCAATTGGAACAACTGGTCAATGACCTGGTACAGCAAAACCAGGACCTGCTGGGCAGCAATGAATCCCTCAAGGCAGAACTTGCCCGCGCCAAGGATGAAAACGACAGCCTGCAACTGAACCTGATGGAGCAGGAAGAAAAACACGGTGCTACTGCCGCGCGTATTCAGGCATTGGTTGAGCGCGTGAGCGCAGGTCCTGTGGGCGCATGAACGAAGGGATAAAGGTCGTTTCGATTCTCGGAGAGGATTACTCGATCAAGGCGCCGCCCGGGGAAGACAAAACCCTGATGCACGCCGTGACCATGCTCAAGGCTTCCCTGGCCACCACCAAGAAAAAGTACCCGACCCTGATCGGTGACAAATTACTGGTGCTGGCGGCGCTGAACCTGTGCGCCGAGCAGATCGAAATGCAGCAGGCTCATCAGCAGGAACTCGACCGTTACCAAGAGCAAGTCAGCGCCACGGTCGAGGTGATTTCCAAGGCGATCCAGCCTTAGAACCATTCATCCTGCATCCCCAGGCACGTATCGTCCCGTGCTTCCAGAATCGCCAGTTCATGATGGCAGCTCGGTACTTCCCAGGTCAGGAAGTACCGGGCGGCCTGGAGCTTGCCTTTATAGAACCCTGCATCCGCTGCATTGCCCTTGGCCAGTCCTTCTTCGGCGCGAATCGCTTGTTCCAGCCAGCGCCAGCCAATCACCGTATGCCCGAACACCTTCAAGTACAGCGCCGAGTTCGCCAGGCTGCTGTTGACCTTGCCTTGGCCGAGATCCGTCAACAAACCGAGGGTGACGCTTTGCAGTCTGTTAAGCAGGTGGTCCAGCGGTTCACGCAACGCGGTGAGTGACGGGTACTGCTGGGCCCGCGCGCCGGTGTCGGCGATCAGGCGGATCAGTTGCTTGAGCCCCGCGCCGCCGTTCTGCGCCAGCTTGCGCCCCAGCAAGTCCAGGGACTGGATGCCATGGGTGCCCTCGTGGATCGGGTTCAAACGGTTGTCACGGTAGTATTGCTCCACCGGGTATTCACGGGTGTAGCCGTGGCCGCCGAGAATCTGGATCGCCAACTCGTTGGCCTTGAGGCAGAACTCCGATGGCCAGGATTTGACGATAGGGGTGAGCAGGTCCAGCAATTCGTGGGCCTGTTTGCGTTCCGCTTCATCGGCCAGGGTGGTGGTGTCATCGAACAAGCGCGCTGCGTACAGGCCCAGATCGAAGGCACCTTCCACGTAGGACTTTTGCGTCAGCAGCATGCGCTTGATGTCCGCGTGCTGAATGATCGAGACCGGCGCAGTCGTAGGATCTTTACTGTCAGGTAGACGACCTTGCGGGCGTTCGCGGGCGTATTCCAGCGAGTACAGGTAGCCGGCGTAGCCGAGCATCACCGCGCCCATGCCCACGCCGATGCGCGCCTCGTTCATCATCTGGAACATGCAGCTCAGGCCCTGGTGCGGCTTGCCCACCAGATAGCCCACGCAGTTGCCGTTGTCGCCGAAATTCAGCGCCGTGGACGTGGTGCCACGCCAGCCCATCTTGTGAAATAGCCCCGCCAGCAACACATCGTTACGCGCGCCCAGGCTACCGTCGTCGTTGACCAGGAATTTAGGCACGATAAACAGCGAAATGCCCTTCACCCCCGGCGGCGCATCCGGCAACTTGGCCAGCACCATGTGCACGATGTTTTCCGACAACGGATGATCGCCGCCGGAAATAAAGATCTTGTTGCCTTTGAGGCGATAGGTGCCGTCGGCCGCGGGCTCGGCGCGTGTACGAATATCCGACAGCGACGAGCCTGCATGGGGCTCGGTCAACGCCATGGTGCCGAAGAAGCGCCCCTCGATCATGGGCTGCAAGAAGCGCTGTTTCTGCTCTTCAGTACCGAAGCTTTCGATCAGGTTGGCCGCGCCCATGGTCAGGAACGGATACGACGTGGACGCCGCGTTGGCCGACTGAAAGTGCGCAAAACAGGCTTGGGACAGCAGGGTCGGCAATTGCATGCCGCCGGCCTCGAAGCTACGCGCCGCGTTGAGAAAACCGGCCTCCAGAAACGCATCCACGGCCGGTTTGACCTCCGGGATCAGGATGGCCTTGCCGTCCTCGTAGCGCGGTTCGTTTTCGTCGTTTTTACGGTTATGGGGCGCGAAGTACTTTTCGGCGATGCTGCGCGCGGTGCTGATGGCCGCATCGAAGGTTTCGCGGTTGTGCTCGGCAAACCGCTCGCGCTGGGTCAGGCCCTCGGCATCGAGGACTTCGTACAGCTCGAAAGCCAGATTGCGGGAACTGAGCAGCGTCTCGGACATGGCGGATTACCTTTAGAGGAATTGGCCCGAGTCTAAGCGTGCGAATTAAGGGTGAATAGCAAGATTGATCTAAGTGATGGAGCGGCAGAATGTGGGAGGGGGCTTGCCCCCGATAGCAGTGTGTCAGTGCCCGAGGTACTGACTGATACTCCACTATCGGGGGCAAGCCCCCTCCCACAATGTCTAGCGGTATTTCTTTCAGGGTTAGCCGATGGTCATCAGGCTGGCGTTACCGCCCGCCGCAGCGGTGTTGACGCTCAACGCTCGCTCGATCACCAGGCGCTCCAACGCAATGGAAGTTTCGCCCTGGGACAAACCATGCACGCCGACGATCGCCCCACCACGCTGCGCCACTTGCTGGCACACCGCGCGCAATTGGTCAGAGTCGCCGTGGTGCAGAACGGCATCGAACACCACATCGTCCTTGGTCCAATCGGCCACGCGCTTGATCTTCGCCTGAATGTCTTTCGGCAGGCGTGGGAACAAGGCTTTGGTCAGGTCGGTTTCCGGCCATACCGCCGAGCCACCCACCGCCAGTACCGCAGCCAACTGAGTCAGCAGGTCACCTTCCACGTCCGCCAGGCACAGCACATGCTCGCGGGGCAGGATGGCGTAGCTGTTGCGCTCGCCGGTCGGGCCCGTCAGTTGGCGGGTGATACCGCTTTGCGATTGCGCGGCGAACTGGCTGCACAGCACGCTCAGCTCGCTGAACTTTTGGCTGTCGGCCCAGGCTTTAAGGGCTGTCAGCGGTTGGCTCATGGCATCGCGCAGACGTACGTCCGGCGCCGCCAACTTGTCGGCGCGCACGAAGGATTGCTCGATTGCATCGGTAGGACGAGTCGACAGCAAACGGTACAGATACAGCGGGCCACCGGCTTTCGGGCCAGTCCCCGACAGGCCTTCGCCGCCGAACGGCTGCACGCCGACCACAGCACCCACGATGTTGCGGTTGACGTAGACGTTACCGGCGTGAACGTTGTCGATCACTTTGGCGATGGTCTCGTCGATGCGCGTGTGCACACCCAGGGTCAGGCCGTAGCCGGACGCATTGATCTGGCCGATCAACTGGTCGATCTCTTTACGCTTGTAGCGGACTACGTGCAGTACCGGGCCGAAGATCTCGCGTTGCAGCTCGTCGAAGCTTTCCAGTTCGATCAGGGTGGGCATCACAAAGGTGCCGCGCTTGATTTCTTCGGCGTCGGCGATCGCCACCTGGTACACGTTGCGGCCTTTGTCGCGCATGGCCTGGATGTGCTTCTCGATGCCGGCCTTGGCTTCGGCGTCGATCACCGGGCCGATGTCCACGGACAAGCGCTCCGGGTTGCCCAGGCGGCATTCAGCCATGGCTCCTTTGAGCATTTCGATGACGCGGTCTGCGGAGTCTTCCTGCAGGCACAGCACGCGCAGGGCCGAGCAACGCTGACCGGCGCTGTCGAAGGCCGACGACACCACATCGATCACTACTTGTTCAGTGAGTGCGGAGGAGTCGACGATCATCGCGTTCTGGCCACCGGTTTCGGCGATCAGCGGAATCGGACGACCCTGGGCATCCAGACGCCCGGCCACATTGCGCTGCAGCAGGCGCGCCACTTCGGTGGAACCGGTGAACATCACGCCTTTGACGCGATCATCACCCACCAGGCGGGCACCGACGGTTTCGCCCTGGCCCGGCAGCAGTTGCAGCACGCCTTCCGGAATACCGGCTTCCAGCAGGATGCGCACGGCCTGGGCTGCCACCAGCGGGGTTTGCTCGGCAGGTTTGGCCAGTACCGGGTTGCCGGCGGCCAGTGCCGCGGCGACTTGACCACTGAAGATCGCCAGCGGGAAGTTCCACGGGCTGATGCACACCACCGGGCCCAGTGGGCGGTGGGCGTCGTTGGTGAAATCGTTGCGCGCCTGCACCGCGTAGTAGCGCAGGAAGTCCACGGCTTCACGCACTTCGGCGATGGCGTTGGCAAAGGTCTTGCCGGCTTCGCGGGCCAGCAGCCCCATCAATGGCTGGATCTCGCCTTCCATGAGGTCGGCGGCGCGTTCCAGAATCGCGGCGCGCTCGGCCGGCGGGGTGGCCTGCCAGATCGGGCCGGCATTGATCGCGCATTGGATGGCGTTGTCGACGTCTTCGACGGTGGCTTCCTGAACCTGACCGACCACATCGCGCAGGTCGGATGGGTTCAATACCGCGGTCGACGTTTGCTCGCTGGACGCGCAACCAAGCATCGGTGCGGCTTTCCAGTTGTTGTGGGCGGTGGCCAGCAGGGCGCAGGACAACGAGGCCAGGCGGTGTTCGTTGGCCAGGTCGATACCGGCCGAGTTGGCGCGGTCGCTGCCATACAGGTCGCGCGGCAGCGGAATGCGTGGGTGCGGCAAGCCGAAGCCGCCTTCCACCGTCGCCATTTGCTCGATGCTGGCCACTGGGTCGGCTACCAGTTCCTGGATCGAAATCGACTGGTCGGCGATGCGGTTGACGAACGAGGTG
The DNA here is from genome assembly GCF_016307435.1 of Pseudomonas sp. S4_EA_1b. Taxonomy (NCBI): domain Bacteria; kingdom Pseudomonadati; phylum Pseudomonadota; class Gammaproteobacteria; order Pseudomonadales; family Pseudomonadaceae; genus Pseudomonas; species Pseudomonas sp. S4_EA_1b. The sequence continues at coordinate 59,139 of NZ_JAEILC010000026.1, forward strand.
TTCGCGCCGTTTTCCAACAGGCGACGTACCAGGTAGGCCAAGAGTGTTTCATGGGTGCCGACCGGGGCGTACACGCGGCACGGACGGTTCAGCTTGCCGTCGGCAACCTTACCCACTACCTGCTCGTACAACGGTTCGCCCATGCCGTGCAGGCACTGGAACTCGTACTGGCCGGGGTAATAGTTCTGACCGGCGATATGGTAGATGGCCGACAAGGTGTGGGCGTTATGCGTGGCGAACTGCGGGTAGATGACTTCCGGCACCGACAGCAGTTTACGCGCGCAGGCGATGTAGGAAACGTCGGTGTACACCTTGCGGGTGTATACCGGGTAGCCTTCCAGGCCTTCGACCTGGGCGCGCTTGATTTCGCTGTCCCAGTACGCGCCTTTTACCAGGCGGATCATCAGGCGGTGGCGGCTGCGGCGGGCCAGGTCGATCACGTAATCGATCACGTACGGGCAACGCTTCTGATAAGCCTGGATCACGAAGCCGATGCCGTTCCAGCCGGTCAGTTGCGGCTCGAAGCACAGGCGTTCCAGCAGATCCAGGGACAATTCCAGGCGGTCGGCTTCTTCGGCATCGATGTTCAGGCCGATGTCGTACTGCTTGGCCAGCAGAGTCAGGGACAGCAGGCGCGGGTATAGCTCGTCCATCACGCGCTCGTACTGCGCACGGCTGTAACGCGGGTGCAGCGCCGACAGCTTGATGGAGATGCCCGGGCCTTCATAAATTCCACGGCCGTGGGAGGCTTTGCCGATGGAGTGAATAGCTTGTTCGTACGAGGCCAGATATTTCTGGGCGTCGTGTTCGGTGAGTGCGGCTTCACCGAGCATGTCGTAGGAGTAACGGAAGCCCTTGGCTTCGAACTTGCTGGCGTTGGCTAACGCTTCGGCGATGGTCTCGCCGGTGACGAACTGTTCGCCCATCAAGCGCATGGCCATGTCGACGCCCTTGCGGATCATCGGTTCGCCGCTCTTGCCGATGATGCGGCTCAGGGAAGAGGTCAGGCCGGCTTCGTTATGGGTAGAGACCAGTTTGCCGGTCAGCAGCAGGCCCCAGGTGGCGGCGTTGACGAACAGCGACGGGCTGTTGCCCAGGTGCGGCTGCCAGTTGCCGGTGCTGATCTTGTCGCGGATTAGCGCGTCGCGGGTGCCCTTGTCCGGGATGCGCAGCAGCGCTTCGGCCAGGCACATCAGCGCCACGCCTTCCTGGGAGGACAGGGAAAACTCTTGCAGCAGGCCCTGAACAATCCCGGCACGGCCGCCGACACTCTTCTGATTGCGCAATTTCTCGGCAATGGTGGCGGCCAGTTTGTTGGTGGCTTCGGCCATCGGCGCCGGGAGGCGGGCCTGTTCAATCAGCATCGGCACCACTTCCGGCTCGGGGCGACGGTAAGCGGCGGTGATCGACGCGCGCAATACGGACTGCGGCAGGATGCTTTCGGCGAACTCAAGGAAGCACTGGTGAGCGTGGTCGGTCTGGACCTCGCCTATGTCGTCTGCGTCCTTGCTGCTCAAACCATTGAGTTCGGTCAGGGTTGCACCACCCTCCAATTTCTCCAGGTAATTGAAAATCGCCTGCTTGATCAGCCAGTGCGGCGTGCGATCAATGGAGGTCGCGGCAGCCTTCAGGCGTTCGCGGGTCGGGTCGTCGAGTTTGACCCCAAGGGTGGTCGTCGCCATTTTCTTATCCTCATGGGTGCCACTACCGAGTGGCATTAGCTGGCGGCAAGATTAGCTGTGCACATGCGCAGGTGCAACCGGGTGCAACCTTTTTTGTTAATGAAATTTTCGATGGTTCGTCGGAAATATTTAAGCCCTCAGCGTAATGTGCTGCGTGCTGGTGCATTTGCTTCTGAGATCGGCTGTTTTTGCTCCGAAAGGGAGCAAAAACAGGTTGTTTTCCGCAAATTCACTCAAGGTGCAACTTATTCGCGAGAAACTGGTTGCACCTGATTTGCTTTGTTGAATAGCATTCGCGGCCAAGGTGCAACCAGCTTTCGGGTTTGGTGCATCGGCTGGCGGCTTTCCTGGGGAAACGCCAGTCATAAATGCGCGGCACGCGGGTTCGTCTACCCTTGCAAAAGGGTCGGCGCCTGACAGACCGCCGCTACATAAAAACAAAGCCAGGGCGTCACTTCTTATGAGCGTTAGCAATCCAACCCTGATCACGTTCGTGATCTATATCGCAGCAATGGTGCTGATCGGCTTCATGGCCTATCGCTCCACCAATAACCTTTCCGATTACATCCTCGGCGGTCGCAGCCTCGGTAGCGTGGTCACTGCCTTGTCGGCCGGCGCGTCCGATATGAGCGGCTGGTTGTTGATGGGCCTGCCGGGCGCTATCTACATGTCCGGTCTGTCGGAAAGCTGGATCGCCATCGGCCTGATCGTCGGTGCCTACCTCAACTGGCTGTTCGTGGCCGGTCGCCTGCGGGTACAGACCGAACACAACGGCGACGCCCTGACGCTGCCCGACTACTTCTCCAGCCGCTTCGAAGATAAAAGCGGCCTGCTGCGGATCATCTCCGCGGTGGTGATCCTGGTGTTCTTCACCATCTATTGCGCCTCCGGCATCGTGGCCGGCGCCCGTCTGTTCGAAAGCACCTTTGGCATGTCCTACGAGACCGCGCTGTGGGCCGGCGCGGCAGCGACCATTGCCTACACCTTCGTTGGCGGTTTCCTGGCCGTGAGCTGGACGGACACCGTACAAGCCACGCTGATGATCTTCGCGCTGATCCTCACGCCGATCATCGTGCTGCTGGCCACCGGCGGCGTCGACACCACGTTCCTGGCCATCGAAGCCAAGAACCCCGACAACTTCAACATGCTCAAGAACACCACCTTCATCGGCATCATTTCGCTGATGGGCTGGGGCCTGGGCTACTTCGGCCAGCCGCACATCCTCGCGCGCTTCATGGCGGCGGATTCGGTGAAGTCGATCGCCAAAGCGCGTCGCATCTCCATGACCTGGATGATCCTGTGCCTGGGCGGCACCGTGGCCGTGGGTTTCTTCGGTATTGCTTACTTCTCGGCGCACCCGGAAGTGGCCGGCCCGGTCACCGAAAACCACGAGCGTGTGTTTATCGAGCTGGCCAAGCTGCTGTTCAACCCATGGATTGCGGGCGTGCTGTTGTCGGCCATCCTGGCGGCGGTCATGAGTACTTTGAGCTGCCAACTGCTGGTGTGCTCCAGTGCATTGACCGAAGACTTCTACAAAACCTTCTTGCGCAAGAACGCCTCCCAGGTTGAGCTGGTCTGGGTCGGTCGCTTGATGGTGCTGCTGGTGGCCTTGATCGCCATCGCCATGGCCGCCAACCCGGAAAACCGCGTACTGGGCCTGGTGAGTTACGCCTGGGCCGGCTTCGGCGCTGCGTTCGGCCCTGTGGTGCTGATCTCGGTGATCTGGAAGCACATGACCCGCAATGGCGCTCTGGCCGGCATCCTGGTCGGTGCGATCACCGTGATTGTGTGGAAACACTTCGCGCTGCTGGGTCTGTACGAAATCATCCCTGGCTTCATCTTCGCCAGCCTGGCGATCTACATCGTCAGCAAGCTGGGCGCGCCGACTGCGGGTATGGTCGAGCGTTTTGATGCGGCGGAAAAAGACTACAACCTCAACAAGTAATTCGCCGGGCGCGCTGCGCCTGATGAGTTAAACGAAAGGCCCGCATCCTACGGATAGCGGGCCTTTTTTATGTGTGAATTGGGTCGGACAAACTGAAGATTCGCACGCTCGTTCGTAGGGTTTTACTGATTTATGCGCGCGCTGCTCGGCAAGCCTGGGCACTGGTGCAGAATCGGCCCCCCAGCCTTCGCAGAGAAACATCGGATGTTCGCGCCTGCCAATCAAAGTGCTTTCACCCTGACCCTGGACGGGGTGCCCAGCGATCTCAAGGTCTACCGCTTCAACGGTCAGGAAACACTCAGCCAACCCTATCGTTTTGACCTGGAACTGGTCGGCGAACAGCCGGACCTGGATCTGGGCAACTTGCTGCATCGCCAGGCCTATCTGGGTTTCGATGATCAGGGCCACGGTGTGCATGGCCTGGTCGACCATGTGGCGCAGGGCGATTCCGGTCGGCGGCTGACGCGCTATAGCGTTCGTCTCGTCCCTCAGTTGGCTTATCTGGCCCACAGCAGCCATCCGCGTATTTTCCAGCACAAAAGCGTGCCGCAGATCGTTGCGCAGGTGCTCAAAGAGCAAGGCATCCAGGCGGATCGATTCGAATTTCATCTAAGCGGTACGTACCCGGAGCGTGAGTATTGCGTGCAGTTCGACGAGACCGACCTGGCATTTATCCAGCGCCTGTGTGCCGAGCAGGGCATTCATTATCATTTTCGGCATTCGCCCGAAGGCCATTTACTGGTATTTGGCGACGACCAGAGCGTGTTTGCCCAGGCCGAGCACGCAACGCCTTACGCCGCAGGTTCCGGGATGGTAGCGGACACTCCGGCCATCAAGCGCTTCACCGTACAACTGCAAACCCGCACCACGGCGCTGAGCCTGCGCGATTACGATTGGCGCAAGCCGCGCCTGACGCTGGAAAGCGCAGTGTCCGACCAGCAGACCCTGTGCCTTGAAGAGCAGGGTTACCCCGGCCATTTCACTGACCGCGTGGAGGGTAAGCACCTGGCACGGCGCGGTTTGGAGCGTCACCGCAGCGAGCATCGCCTCGCCGTGGGCAACGGGGATGAGCCGACGTTGGCCTGTGGGCGCTTCCTCAAGCTGGCCGGGCATCCTCGCCAGGAATGGAACGACTTGTGGCTCGTGACCCAAGTCACTCACGAGGGCAGCCAACCCCAGGTACTCGAAGAGGCGGTGACCGAGGTGGCGGGTGGGGACATGCGCCAGGGTTACTCCAACCACTTCGTCGCGACGCCCTGGGATGTAGTTTTCCGCCCGCCCTTGGCGCCCCGCAGGCCGATGACGGGTTACCAGAACGCGGTGGTGACCGGGCCCGCCGACAGTGAAATCCATTGCGACGAATACGGCCGTGTCAAAGTGCAATTGGCCTGGGATCGGCACGGCGAACATAACGAGCATTCCAGTTGCTGGCTGCGGGTTGCCAGCGGCTGGGCTCATGATCGCTACGGCGCGGTGCTGATCCCCCGGGTGGGCATGGAAGTGTTGGTCGGTTTTGTGAATGGCGACATGGACATGCCCGTGGTGGTCGGTTGCCTGGCCAATGCCGCGACGCCGGTGCCCCTGAACCTGCCGGCGGACAAGACCCGCAGCATCCTGCGCAGCCAAAGCAGCCCCGGTGGTGGCGGTTACAACGAACTGCGCATTGAGGATCGCAAGGGCGCCGAAGAGATCTACCTGCGCGCCCAGCGCGATTGGACCCAGCATGTGCTGCATGACCAGCAGGTGCAAGTGGATAACCGGCGTCGGATCACCGTGGGTGGCGAGTCGCACCATGAGCTGCAGGGCGACGAGCAGCGCATCACCCACGGCAATCGCCTGACCGAACTCAAGCAGGACGACCACTTGGCGGTCGGCGGTTCGCAGCAGGTACGCGCGGAGCAGGTGATTCAGATCGGCGCCGGCCAAAGCGTCGTCATCGATGCGGGTGCCAGCGTCACGATCCAGGCCGGTGGGCAGTCGATCACCCTGTCAGCCGCAGGCATCTTCAGCAGTGCGGCGATCCAGCTCGGTGGTGCTCCCGCCCCCGCTGCGGCACCGTTGTTGCCCGGGCTGCAGGACAAGGTGCTGGCGGTGATCCCGGCGCCTCTGAGCCGCGTGCAGATCGCCAGTTTGAAGCGCAGCGCGCCGTTCTGCGAAGAGTGTGAACGCTGCAAGAGCGGCCAGTGTGATGTCGCTCACCAACCCCATTGATATGTGTTTTTCAACCCAAGGAGTTTCGCCCCAATGGATCAACCTCTATCGCCCAGTGCTTGGCTCGCACAGTGGCCTCTGCAGCCCCATGAGCAACTGTTCGCGGTGCTGGGCAATGCCAGCGATGCCCAGCCGTTCGAGGCTTGGCAAGGTGTGGCGGCGGGTGCGCCACCGCGCTCGATCTGGGCGAGCACGGCTTATGCGGATTGGACGCAGGTTATGCCTTATCTCGCACAAGTCGAGCCCGGCAGCGCCTTTCTCGATTGGGTGGCGAACACCCAGGCCGAGGACTGGGGTTGGCTGGCGGTGTCGTCCAGCCCGGCGGACGTGGTACTCGCTCATCTGCAAGGCTTGACCCAAGTGAAACTGCCCGAGGGGTCGCCGGTGTTCCTGCGCTTTTGGGACGGCACGCAGTTCCTGCCGCTGTTGCGGCAATTGGGCGGTGAGGCGGGGCAGGTGCTGCCGGTGTTTCAGCGCTATCTGATCAATGGGAAGCCCCAGGCCGTTGCAACGGGGCCGGTTACTACCGCCAAGGCCAGCCCCTGGTGGCAGGTGCCAGCATCGTTACTGGAGCATCTGGCCGAACAATCGCCGCAAACCCTGATCGACAACCTGCTGCAATGGCTTGAGGAGCAGCGCCCGGACCTCTACATCGCCTTCACGCCTGCGACCTTGCAGCACAAGGTCGCTTACTTCGCTCGTGGTTCGACGGTGACCTATGCAGCGCTGACGGACTACCTCGCCTCAGAGGCGAGTTGAGGTCAGTGCCTGCTGCAAGTCGTCGATCAGGTCTTCAATGGCTTCAATACCGACCGACAGGCGAATCATCTCCGGTTTCACGCCAGCCTTGGCTTGCTCCTGCTCATTCATCTGCCGATGGGTGGTGGAGGCCGGATGGCAGGCCAGGGATTTGGCATCGCCGATATTCACCAAACGTTTGAAAATCTGCAGCGCGTCGTAGAAGCGCACACCCGCGTCATAGCCACCCTTCAGGCCGAAAGACAGGATCGCCGAGGGTTTGCCCTGCATGTATTTTTGCGCCAGCCCATGGTGCGGATGTTCTGGCAGGCCCGCGTAGCTGACCCATTCCACCTCGGCATGCTCCTGTAGAAACTGTGCAACCTTGAGCGCGTTCTCGGTATGGCGTTCCATACGCAGGGCCAGGGTTTCCAAGCCTTGTAGCAACAGGAAGGCATTCATCGGCGCCAGTGCCGCACCGGTATTGCGTAATGGCACGGTACGCGCGCGGGCGATGAACGCGGCGGGGCCGAATTTTTCGGTGTAGACCACGCCGTGATAAGCCGGCTCGGGCTGGTTGAGACCGGGGAATTTTTCCGGGTACTGGGTCCAGGGGAAAGTGCCACTGTCGACGATCACACCGCCGAGGGAGTTGCCATGTCCGCCGATGTACTTGGTCACCGAGTGCACCACGATATCGGCGCCGAACTGGATGGGTTTGCACAGGATCGGGGTGGCTACGGTATTGTCGACCATCAGCGGCACGCCTCGGGCGTGGGCCACCTTGGCCAGGGCTTCCAGATCAATGATATTGCCCGCCGGATTGCCGATGCTTTCGCAGTACACCACTTTGGTCTGGTCGTCGATCAGCTCGGCAATGGCCTCGGCGGAGTCGTCCCGGGCGAACCGCACGTCCACACCGAAGCTGGGCAATAGGTGGGCGAATAAGGTGTAGGTGCCGCCGTAGAGCTGCGGCGTGGTGACAATGTTGTCGCCGGCGCGGGTCAGGGTCTGGATTGCGTAGTGAATCGCCGCGCTGCCCGCCGACACCGCCAGGCCCGCGATGCCACCTTCGAGGGCGGCGATACGTTGCTCCAGTACGTCATTGGTAGGGTTCATGATGCGCGTGTAAATGTTGCCGGGCACATCCAGGTTGAACAGGTCGGCCCCGTGCTGGGCGTTATCGAATTCGAAAGCCACGTTTTGGTAGATCGGCACGGCCACGGCCTTGGTGGTCGGGTCCGACTTGAAGCCGTGGTGCAGGGCGAGGGTGGCGTCTTTCATGATGGCAATTGACCTCCTTGGATTGGGTGCTCGCCACAATAAATCCGCGCTCATGGAGACATTTAGATTTTTTTCAGTCCGCTCCCTGCTTTTAGGGCATAAGCACCGCCCGGCATGCCGCCCTGCACCTTTGCCCGTGTAGAAGGTAAACTTCGCCCCCTGCGCAGGAGCAACCATGAATTATCGTCACGCCTTTCACGCCGGCAACCACGCCGATGTCTTCAAACACCTGACCTTGACCCGCCTCATCGCCCTGATGTCGCGCAAGGAGCAGCCGTTTGCCTACCTCGATACCCACGCGGGCATCGGCCTGTACGACCTGCAGGGCGATCAGGCCAACCGTACCGGCGAATACCTCGAAGGCATCGCGCGCCTATGGGGCCGGAACGATCTGCCGCCGCTGACCGCCGACTACATGCGCGTGCTGCACGAGATGAACCCGGACGGCCAGTTGCGCTACTACCCCGGTTCGCCGGAGCTGGCCCGACGCCTCACGCGCGCGCAGGACCGTGTGCTGCTCAATGAAAAACACCCCGAAGACGGTGTGTTGCTCAAGGACAACATGAAGGGCGACCGTCGGGTCAAAGTGCATTTGGGCGAAGGCTGGCATGTGCCGCGAGCGTTGCTGCCAGTGCCGGAAAAACGCGCGTTGATGCTGATCGACCCGCCGTTCGAAAAGCTCGACGAGATGCAACGCTGCGCGGCATCCCTCAAGGAGGCGGTCGGCCGCATGCGCCAGACCGTGGCGGCGATCTGGTACCCGGTCAAGGACCAGCGCATGTTGCGGCGCTTCTATCAGGACCTGGCCGGCACGGGGGCGCCGAAACTGCTGCGCGTGGAACTGCTGGTGCATCCCCTGGACACGCCCAACACCCTGACCGGCTCGGGCCTGGCGATTGCCAACCCGCCATGGGGCTTGGAGGAAGAACTGCGTGAGCTGTTGCCGTGGCTGTCCAAGCAACTGGGGCAGACCCAGGGCGGGTGGCAGATGGATTGGCTTATAGCTGAGTAGCTGTGAGTTGCAAGCTTCAAGCTGCAAGCTGCAAGTGAGAGCAGAAAACACCACTTGCAGCTTGCCGCTCCGAACGTCAGATCGGGCAAACCACGCCTGTTCCGCCAATGCCGCAATAACCCTGCGGGTTTTTCGCCAGGTACTGCTGGTGATACGCCTCGGCGAAATACACCGTCGGCGCCTGGTCGATTTCGGTGGTGATCTGGCCCAGGCCGGCCTTGTTCAGTTCGGCCTGATACGCCTCGGCACTGGCCTTTGCAGCCTCCAGTTGTTCCGGTGTGGTCGCGTAGATCACCGAACGGTATTGGCTGCCGATGTCGTTGCCCTGGCGCATGCCCTGGGTGGGGTTGTGCAATTCCCAGAACATCTTCAGCAGGTCTTCGTACTTGACCTTGGCTTGGTCATAGACCACCAGCACCACTTCGCTGTGGCCGGTCAGGCCGGAGCAGACTTCTTCGTAGGTCGGGTTGGGCGTGAAGCCGCCGGCATAACCCACCACGGTGCTGACCACGCCGTCGCGCTGCCAGAATTTGCGTTCCGCGCCCCAGAAGCAACCCAGGCCGAAGATCGCAAAGCCTACGTCATCGAGGAATGGGCCCAGCAGCGGGTTGCCATTGACGAAATGCGTCTCTGGCAGGCTCATCGGGGTGTCACGACCAGGCAATGCTTGTTCTTGAGTAGGCAGCACGTTTTTGTTCACCAGAATTTCCGAGCGCAAGACCATGATCAGTCCTCTCGTCAGGTTGAGTGATGGTAAAAATTCAGACAGCCAGTGTGCCCGAGTGTTACAGCGATGTCAGGCGATTGGGCCGCGCGGGTAGCGTTTGAGCATCGCCGGCAGCTCTGCCCCGGGGATCGGCCGATCGAACAGGTACCCCTGGCCCACATCGCAGCGGTGCCGCCGCAGAAAGGCCAGTTGCTCGGCGGTCTCGATGCCTTCGGCGACCACCTTGAGCTTGAGGTTGTGCGCCATGGCGATCACGGCGGAGGTGATTTCCATGTCGTCCTGGTTGTCCGGGATCTCATGGATAAAGCTGCGATCGATCTTGATGATGTCGATGGGGAATTTTTTCAGGTAACTGAGGGACGAGTAACCGGTGCCGAAGTCGTCCATGGCCAGGGTCAGGCCAAGACTCTTCAACTGGTCCAGTTGCAGGCGCGTGTCTTCGGTGGCTTCCAGCAGCAGGCCTTCGGTCAGTTCCAGCTCCAACAGGTTGGCCGGCAACGCTTCTTCCTTGAGGATCGTGGCGATTGAGGCTACCAGGTCCGGGTCGGAGAACTGCTTGGGCGACAGATTGATCGCCACCTGTAAGTCGCCCAGGCCGGCAGCGCTCAGTTGCTTGCTCATGCGGCAGGCCTGGCGGGCGATCCATTTGCCGATGGGGATGATCAGGCCGGTCTCTTCGGCCACGCTGATGAACTGGTCCGGGCGGATCATACCCTTTTCCGGATGGTTCCAGCGCAGTAACGCCTCCATGCCCAGTAAGCGACCGCTGCGCAGGCACAGCTTTGGCTGATAGAACACGTCCAGCTCGTTCTGCGTCAGGGCGCGGCGCAGGTTGTTTTCGACGAACAGTTTGTAACTGGCTTCGGCATTGAGGGCCTCGGTGAACACCTGCACCTGATGTTTGCCGTTGGCTTTGGCCTTATGCAGTGCCAAGCCGGCGTTACGCATAAGGGTCTGCGGGTCGCGGCCATGCAGCGGCGCGCAGGCCAGGCCCACGGAGCCGGTAACGCTGATCAACTGGTTGTCGACGAACATCGGTTTGTCGAGGGTCGCCAGTAACTGGCTGGCCACTTGTTGACCGGCCTCCAGATCGGTTTCATCCAGCAGCACCGCGAACTCGTTACTGGCAAAACGCGCCAGGCTGCCGCTGCTGGTCAAGCTGTTGCGCAGGCGCCGGGCCAGGCTGATCAGCAACTTGTCGCCGGTCTGGTGACCGAGGCTGTCATTGATGCGCTTGAAATTGTCGATATCCACCAGCAGCAGGCTGATCGGGCTGTCGCTGTCGCGGGCGAAGCGTTCGTCGAGGTTGCGGATGAACGCCGGGCGGTTGCCCAGGTTGGTCAGGTTGTCGGTGTACGCCAGACGCTCGATGCGCTGCTGGGCCAGCTTGGTCTGGGTGATGTCTTCGTAGATGCCGATGTAGTGCGTCAGCTCACGGTTGTCGCCATATACCTTGGAGATCGACAACTGCCCCCAGTAGGGCTCCAGGTTCTTGCGGCGGCTCTTGAACTCGCCCTGCCAGCTGTTGCTCTTGGCCAGGCTCGACGGCGCGTCGAACAACAATTCGCTGAGGTTCTCCAGGGCCGGTAACTGCGCCAGGCGGTGGCCGTGGACTTCTTCGGCGCTGTATTGGGTGATCGCCGTGAAGCTGGGGTTGACGTACTCCACTACACCATCGCAATTGACCAGCAGAAAGGCGTTGGCGCTTTGCTCCACCGCGCGCTGGAACAGGTGCAGGGCGCTGGTGGCGGTGCGGCGGTTATGGTTGTTGATCACTTGCGCGAACTGATCTGCCAGCTCGCCGGCAAACGCGATTTCGTCGGCCTGCCAGGCGCGGGAACCGCCGCCTTGTTCCAGGCACAGCACGCCGACCACTTGGCCATCGACGCGGATACTGGCGTCGAGCATGGCGTGTATGTCTTTGGCGCGCAGGTTTTCGGCCAATTCACGGGTGCGCGGGTCGCGCATGGCGTTGGTGGCATCGATGGCGCGGCTGGTGTGCAAGGCTTCCAGATAATCCGGGAAGCAACTGGCGTCTATAGGGTCGGGCAAATGGTGCTGCTGGTCGGCGCGGTGATAGGCCGAAATCGGCACCAGGCGCTGGCCTTCAAGGTTCCAGATGCTGGCGCAGTCGAGCTGATAGATTTCGCAGGCGCTACGGGTGATCAGCTCGGCGGCTTCCTGCAGCGAATTGTTGGCGGTGTAGCGCTGGCGGGCCAGCAGCAGGATCAGCTCCTGCTGGGCGCGCACCCGTTCCAGGTGCTGCAATTGTTCCTGCTGGGCCCGCTGGTTGAGTTCCAGGGCGATCTGCAAGCGGCTGTTCTGGCTCTCCAGGTCGTCCGAAGAGGGCAGGGGCGAAGGCACTTCACTAAACAGCCCGTCGACCACCATCAGGTAACCGCGCAACAGATGACGATTGTGTTGTTTATAGGCTTCGCCCATTTCCAGCAGGCTTAGAGGGCCGTCGTTGGTGTGCAGGGTATAGCGCACCAGGTAATGGGGGCTCAGGGTCAGTTGCTGTTGGATGGCGTCGTGCAATTGGTAGCGGGCCTGGGGTTCCATCAGGCTGGCGTAAGGGGTGCCGATCAGGGCGCACAATTCGACCGCCGGCAGGCCGAACTGGCGCTCGCAGTTGGGGTCGAGGTAGAGCAGGGCCCAGCTTGCCTCATTAAGCCGCTCGAAACGCAGCATGCCGAGGCGCGAAGGCACCGGTAACTGCGTGACTACCTCGGCCGCCATACGGGCGACATCGGGTTGGCTTTTCATGGGGGAAACTCACTTGAAATAACGCGCACGGCGCCGGGCTCACGCCCTCTTTTCTGTCGCTTGCGGCAAGGTTGCATCATGCGGCGCGGGCTGACAAGAGAGGATGAAGGCTAAGTGCTATATGTGTGTTATCGGCCGCTTGGGGGATTTCTACAGTCGCGCTGACAGAAGGTGTACAAACCTGTTCTGTCTGTCTAATTTTTGCCGTTGGACGCGCAAAAAAAGCCCCGCCAAATGGCGGGGTTGAGGTACGAGCGTGGCGCTCGGAAATCGATGCAAACGGGCCTTCCGGATAAAGGAAGGCCCGTTGCGGCTTACAGCAGAATGGTGCGGATGTCGTTCAGCAATTGGCTCAGACGCTGCGTGAAACGAGCAGCGGCGGCGCCGTTGATCACACGGTGATCGTAGGACAGCGACAGCGGCAGCATCAGCTTCGGCTGGAACGCTTTACCGTCCCAGACCGGCTGGATAGTGGCCTTGGATACACCCAGGATCGCCACTTCCGGCGCGTTGACGATTGGCGTGAAGCCAGTACCGCCAATGTGGCCGAGGCTGGAGATGGTGAAGCAGGCACCCTGCATATCGTCTGGGGTGAGCTTCTTGTCGCGGGCCTTGGCGGCCAGTGCAGCCGCTTCTGCAGCCAATTGCAGCAGGCTTTTCTGGTCGACGTTCTTGATGACCGGTACCAGCAGGCCATCAGGCGTGTCGACGGCAAAGCCGATGTGCACGTACTTCTTGCGAATGATCGCCTTGCCGCTTGGCGCCAACGAACTGTTGAAGTCCGGCAGTTCCTTGAGCAAGTGCGCACAGGCCTTGAGCAGCAACGGCAGTACGGTCAGCTTGACGCCAGCCTTTTCGGCCACGGCTTTCTGCGCAACGCGGAATGCTTCCAGGTCGGTGATGTCGGCCTGGTCGAACTGAGTGACGTGTGGGATGTTCAGCCAGCTGGCGTGCAGACCTGCCGCACCGATTTGCATCAGGCGGGTCATCGGCACTTCTTCGGTTTCGCCGAAGCGGCTGAAGTCCACAGTACGGATCGGCGGGATGCCCGAACCACCGGTCGCGCCGCCGGCAGCTGGCGCTTCCTTGGCCTTTTGCATCATGGCTTTGACGTAAGCCTGCACGTCTTCCTTCAGCACGCGACCGTGAGGGCCGGTGGCCGCGACGGCACTCAGTTCAACGCCGAATTCACGGGCCAACTGACGCACGGCCGGGCCGGCGTGAACCTTGGCACCACTTGGCGCAGGCGCGGCGGCTGGGGCTGGGGCGGCCTCGGCTTTGGCAGCCGGTGCGGGTGCAGCAGCCGGAGCCGGCGCGGCGTCAGCTTTGGCAGCCGGAGCGGCGGCCGGTGCTGCAGCAGCGGCAGGCGCGGCGCCTTGTACTTTGAGCTTGAGGATGAAGTCACCGGTGCCGACTTCGTCTTCCAGCTTAACCGCGATGCTTTCCACCACGCCGGCAGCCGGCGATGGGATCTCCATGGAGGCCTTGTCGGACTCCAGGGTGATCAGCGACTGATCGGCTTCGACGGTGTCGCCGACCTTGACCAGCAGCTCGATGATCTTGGCTTTGCCCGACGAGCCGATGTCCGGAACGTGAATGTCCTGAACGCTGGCGGCAGCCGGTGCAGCGGCCGGGGCCGGTGCTGCTGGGGCCTCGGCGGCGGCAGGCTTTTCGGCCGGCGCGGGTGCGGCAGCGGCAGCAGGGGCCGCCGCAGGCGCCGCATCGGCGGCACCTTCGATTTCCAGCTCCAGCAGTTCGTCGCCTTCTTTCAGGCGGTCGCCCAGCTTGACCTTCAGGCTCTTGACCACACCGGCCTTGGGAGCAGGAATTTCCATGCTCGCCTTGTCCGATTCAAGGGTCAGGATGCTCTGGTCGGCTTCGACGGTGTCGCCGACCTTCACAAACAGCTCGATTACTTCACCTTCACCGCTGCCGATGTCAGGTACGCGAATGAGTTCGCTCACAAAAAGTCTCCTCAGCAGTCCAGTGGGTTGCGTTTTTCCGGGTTGATCCCGAACTTGACGATGGCGTCAGCCACCACCTTGGGTTCGATCTCACCACGGTCAGCCAAGGCTTCCAGGGCTGCCAACACCACGAAGTGACGGTCGACTTCGAAGAAGTGACGCAGCTTCTTACGGCTGTCACTGCGGCCGAAACCGTCGGTGCCCAGGACTTTGAATTCCTTGGACGGGACCCACTGGCGAATTTGTTCGGCAAACAGCTTCATGTAGTCGGTAGAGGCGATGACCGGGCCCTTGCGGCCGGCCAGGCATTCTTCGACGTAGCTCTTCGCTGGTTTCTGACCCGGATGCAGGCGGTTGCTGCGCTCTACGGCCAGGCCGTCGCGACGCAGTTCGTTGAAGCTGGTAACGCTCCACACGTCGGCGCCGACGTTGAATTCGTCACGCAGGATCTTCGCCGCTTCACGCACTTCGCGCAGGATGGTGCCGGAGCCCATCAGTTGGACGTGGTGCGCCGCTTCCTTGGTGTCTTCTTCGAGCAGGTACATGCCCTTGATGATGCCTTCCTCGACACCGGCCGGCATGGCTGGCTGCTGGTAGGACTCGTTCATCACGGTGATGTAGTAGAAAACGTCCTGCTGCTCTTCGGTCATCTTCTTCATGCCGTCCTGGATGATCACCGCCAGCTCGTAGCCGTAGGTTGGATCAAAGGTGCGGCAGTTCGGGATGGTGACAGCCAGGATGTGGCTGTGACCGTCTTCGTGTTGCAGGCCTTCGCCGTTGAGCGTGGTACGGCCGGCGGTGCCGCCGATCAGGAAGCCACGGGTACGGCTGTCGCCCGCTGCCCAGGCCAGGTCGCCAATACGCTGGAAGCCGAACATCGAGTAGAAGATGTAGAACGGCAGCATCGGCTGGTTATGGCTGGAGTACGAAGTACCGGCCGCAATGAAGGAGCTCATGGCGCCCGCTTCGTTGATGCCTTCTTCGAGGATCTGGCCCTTCTTGTCTTCCTTGTAGAACATCACCTGGTCTTTATCGACTGGCTCGTAGAGTTGGCCGACGGAGGAGTAGATGCCCAACTGACGGAACATGCCTTCCATACCGAAGGTACGGGCTTCGTCCGGGATGATCGGGACGATGCGCGGGCCGATGTCCTTGTCCTTGACCAGCTGCGCGAGAATCCGCACGAAGGCCATGGTGGTGGAGATTTCACGGTCGCCCGAACCGTCAAGGATGGCCTTGAGGGTGCTGAGGTCAGGCGTCGGTACGCTGAAGCTGTTGGCGCGGCGCTGTGGCACGAAACCGCCCAGTGCGGAGCGGCGCTCGCTCAGGTAACGGGCTTCGGCGCTGTTCGGCTCCGGCTTGAAGAACGGCAGGTTCTCCAGTTCTTCATCCTTGACCGGGATGTCGAAGCGGTCGCGGAACAACTTCAGGCTGTCGACATCGACTTTCTTGGTGTTGTGCGCGGTGTTTTTCGCTTCGCCGGCACCGGTGCCATAACCTTTGATGGTCTTGGCCAGGATGACGGTCGGTTGTTCTTTGTGGTTGACCGCTTCGTGGTACGCCGCATAGACCTTGTACGGGTCGTGGCCGCCACGGTTGAGCTTCCAAATCTCGTCGTCGGACAGGTCGGCAACCATCGCCTTGAGTTCAGGCGTGTTGAAGAAGTGTTCACGCACGAACGCGCCGTCTTTGGCTTTGTAGTTCTGGTACTCGCCGTCGATGACTTCGTCCATGCGACGTTGCAGGATGCCGTCGACGTCCTTGGCCAGCAGTGGGTCCCAGAAACGGCCCCAGATGACTTTGGTCACGTTCCACTGCGCACCGCGGAACACGCCTTCGAGTTCCTGGATGATTTTGCCGTTGCCGCGAACCGGGCCATCGAGGCGCTGCAGGTTGCAGTTGATGACGAAGATCAGGTTGTCCAGTTTTTCGCGGCCGGCCAGGGAGATGGCGCCCAGGGATTCCGGCTCGTCACACTCGCCGTCGCCCAGGAAACACCAGACTTTTTGCTTGCCTTCAGGGATGAAGCCGCGGGCTTCCAGGTACTTCATGAAGCGCGCCTGGTAGATCGCCTGGATCGGGCCCAGACCCATGGATACGGTCGGGAACTGCCAGAAGTCCGGCATCAGCCAAGGGTGCGGGTAGGACGACAGGCCCTGACCGTCGACTTCCTGGCGGAAGTTGTTCATTTGCTCTTCGCTGATGCGGCCTTCCATGAACGCACGGGCGTAAACGCCTGGGGAGGTGTGGCCCTGGAAGTAGATCAGGTCGCCGCCGTGTTCGTCGGTCGGGGCCTGGAAGAAGTAGTTGAAGCCGATGTCATACAGGGTTGCGCTGGAAGCGAAGCTGGAGATGTGACCGCCCAGGTCCGAATCTTTCAAGTTCGTGCGCATTACCATCGCCATGGCGTTCCAACGTACCAGCGAGCGAATGCGGCGTTCCATGAACAGGTCGCCAGGCATGCGTGCTTCGTGGGTAACGGGGATGGTGTTGCGGTATGGCGTGGTGATGGCGTAGGGCAGTTGCGAGCCGCTGCGGGTCGCGAGTTCGCCCATACGGGTCATCAGGTAGTGAGCACGGTCTTCGCCTTCTTTGTCGAGAACCGATTCCAGGGCGTCCAGCCATTCCTGGGTTTCGACGGGATCGAGGTCTTGCATGGCTTGCTCCAGGGCGGAAAGGCTACCAGAATCGGTTGCCTGAAGTTTGCGACTGGCCTTGTGGGCAGACGACATAAATTCTTGGATGGCCGAAGGTTGCTTCGGCGTCCTGTAGTTTTACTACAAATCGTCGGCCATTTCAGCCTTTCGAATGTATATACGAGTAGTAAAACTACACAAGACTGAGCGTATGGCTCGGTCTGGCTGGTGAGCATAATCGTTATTGTTGATCTTTTGCGAACAAGAAAAGGTAGAAGTTTAATGTTGCCTGCCAAAATTAAAGTGTTTTCAGCTATTTCTAACTTTTGTTCGACAGTCCTTCATTCAGCGTGGTGCCTGCACGTCTCGCTACAAGCCTTTTACGCGCCGACCAAGGATAGACCATGAGCCTTCCAACGCTGGCCGAATTGCCGGCCATTCTGCTCCCAGCTGCCCAGCGGGCCGAGCAGTCATTTCGTGACGCAGTGGCCGCGCTGGATGACGATCATGGCCTTTCTGAGTGGACGCCGCAACGCTGGGCCGACTTCGCCCGGGTGTGCGCCGCCAGTGATTTCGTTATTGAACAGAGCCTTCGTGACCCTTTGATGTTGCTCGAACTGGCGGCCTGGGGCGAGCTGGACCGTGGTTTCGCACCTGGCGAGCTATGCGGGCAAATTGCTGGCGCGGTGCAACAAGCCGAAACAGAAGATGAGCTGGGCCGTGTGCTGCGTCGCCAGCGTACCCGCCAGCAAGTGCGCATTATCTGGCGTGACCTGACGCGCCAGGCCGATCTGGTGCAAACCTGCCGCGACCTATCCGATATGGCCGATGCCAGCATCGACCAGGCCTACCAGTGGCTGTACCAGCGCCACTGTGTGCAATTCGGCACGCCCACCGGGCGCCGCAGCGGCGAGGCCCAGCACATGGTGATCCTCGGCATGGGCAAGCTCGGCGCGGTTGAGCTGAACCTCTCGTCGGACATCGACCTGATCTTCGCCTACCCCGAAGGCGGCGAAACCGTGGGGGTGAAGCGTGCGCTGGATAACCAGGAATTTTTCATCCGCCTTGGTCAAAAATTGATCAAGGCGCTCGACCCGATGACGGTCGACGGCTTTGTCTTCCGCGTTGATATGCGTTTGCGCCCATACGGTTCGGCCGGTGCGCTGGTACTGAGCTTCAATGCGCTGGAACAGTATTACCAGGACCAGGGCCGCGACTGGGAGCGCTACGCCATGATCAAGGCGCGGGTGGTGGCTGGCGATCAGGTGGCGGGCGCGCAATTGCTCGACATGCTGCGGCCGTTCGTTTACCGGCGTTACCTGGATTTTTCCGCCATCGAAGCGCTGCGCACCATGAAGCAACTGATCCAGCAGGAAGTGCGGCGCAAAGGCATGGCCGACAACATCAAGCTGGGCTCGGGCGGCATTCGCGAAGTGGAATTCATCGCCCAGGCGTTCCAGCTGATCCACGGCGGCCGCGACTTGAGCTTGCAGCAGCGCCCATTGCTTAAAGTGCTCGGCACTCTGGAGGGCCAGGGCTACCTGCCGCCGGCGGTGATCGCCGAGTTGCGCAACGGTTATGAGTTCCTGCGTTACACCGAGCATGCGATCCAAGCGATTGCCGATCGCCAGACCCAGATGCTCCCCGACAGTCCGCAGGATCAGGCGCGCATTGCCTTTATGTTGGGTTTTGCCGATTGGGCCGCGTTCCATGAGCGCCTGATGTATTGGCGTGGCCGGATTGACTGGCACTTTCGCCAAGTGATCGCCGACCCGGATGAAGATGAAGGCGAAGAAAGCGAGCTGGTGGTAGGCGGTGAGTGGTTGCCGCTCTGGGAAGAGTCCCAGGACGAAGACGCCGCCTGCCGGCAGTTGGCCGAAGGCGGTTTCACCGATGCACCCAAGGCACTCAAAGCCCTGGCCAGCCTGCGCGGCAGCCCGCAACTGCGCGCCATGCAGCGCCTGGGCCGTGAACGGTTGGATGCGTTTATTCCGCGCCTGCTGGCCCAGGCCGTCGAGCATGCCAACCCGGACCTGGTGCTGGAGCGCGTGTTGCCGCTGGTCGAAGCCGTCGCGCGGCGTTCGGCATATCTGGTGCTGCTCACCGAAAACCCTGACGCCCTGCGTCGCCTGTTGACCCTGTGCGCCGCCAGCCCCTGGATCGCCGAGCAGATCACGCGTTTCCCGCTGTTGCTGGATGAATTGCTCAATGAAGGGCGCCTGTTCAAGCCGCCGTTGGCGCCGGAACTGGCCGCCGAACTGCGCGAACGCCTTACACGCATCCCCGAAGATGACCTTGAACAGCAGATGGAAGCCCTGCGCCATTTCAAGTTGGCGCATCGCCTGCGTGTGGCCGCCTCGGAAATCGCCGGCAGCCTGCCGTTGATGAAAGTCAGCGATTACCTGACCTGGCTTGCCGAGGCGATCCTCGAACAAGTCCTCGCCCTGGCTTGGCGCCAGACCGTGGCGCGCCATGGCTCGCCGCAACGGCTGGACGGCACCTTGTGCGATCCTGGGTTCATCATTGTCGGTTATGGAAAAGTCGGCGGCATCGAACTGGGGCATGGTTCCGACTTGGACCTGGTGTTTATCCACGACGGCGACCCGCATGCCGAAACCGATGGCGCCAAGCCGATCGACGGTGCGCAGTTCTTTACGCGCCTGGGTCAGCGCATCATTCATTTGCTGACGACCCAGACCAACTCCGGCCAATTATATGAAGTGGACATGCGCCTGCGCCCGTCTGGCGCATCCGGGCTGTTGGTGAGTTCGTTGGGGGCCTTCGACCGCTATCAACACAATGAAGCCTGGACCTGGGAACATCAGGCGTTGGTCCGTGCCCGCGTGCTGGTCGGTAGCCAGGACGTTGGCCAGGCGTTCGAGCAAGTGCGGGCCAGGGTGTTGGGGCGCGAGCGTGACCTGGCGACGCTGCGCCAGGAGGTCAGCGAGATGCGCGCCAAGATGCGCGACAACCTGGGCACCAAGAGCACTGCGGCCGGCACGGGCGCCAATGCCTTCGAAGCCACGGCGCTGTTCGACCTCAAGCAGGACGCCGGAGGTATCGTCGATATTGAATTTATGGTGCAATACGCGGCTTTGGCGTGGTCTGCGCAACATCCATCGTTGCTGCGCTACACCGACAATATCCGCATTCTGGAAGGCCTGGAGCAGGTGGGGTTGATGCCCGCCGCCGATGCTCATCTGCTGCGTGAGGTGTATAAAGCCTACCGTTCCGCCGCGCATCGTCAGGCCTTGCAGAACGAGGCCGGTACGGTGGCCGGGGATCAGTTCGTCGAGGAGCGGCGCCAGGTGATGCGAATCTGGCAGGAACTGGGATTGAGCTGAAGACACTATTAGGGCGGGGAGGCATAAGCCTCCCCGCATCGTTTGTGGAAACTACATGAATATTCTGATCGTTGGGCCCAGTTGGGTCGGTGACATGGTGATGGCACAGACACTGTTCCAGTGCCTGCGCGCTCGCCATCCAGATTGCCAGATCGACGTGCTCGCCCCTGAGTGGAGCCGGCCGATCCTTGAGCGCATGCCCGAAGTGCGCAAGGCCTTGAGCTTTCCGCTCGGCCACGGCGCCCTGGAGCTGGCGACCCGTCGTCGCATCGGCAAATCCATGGCCGGCGAGTACGACCAGGCGATCCTGCTGCCCAATTCGCTCAAGTCGGCGCTGGTGCCGTACTTTGCCGGCATCCCCAAGCGCACCGGCTGGCGCGGCGAATTTCGCTATGTGCTGCTCAACGACGTGCGCACGTTGGACAAAACCCGCTATCCGCTGATGATCGAACGCTTTATGGCGCTGGCGTACGCGCCGGGTGCCGAGTTGCCCAAACCCTATCCGCGCCCGAGCCTGCGGATTGACCCGGTCACCCGCGACGCGGCGCTGGCCAAGTTCGGCCTTAGCCTGGATCGCCCGGTGCTGGCGCTGTGCCCCGGCGCCGAGTTCGGCGAGTCCAAGCGCTGGCCTTCGGAGCATTACGCCAAGGTCGCTGAGATGAAGATCCGCGAAGGCTGGCAAGTATGGTTGTTCGGCTCGAAGAACGACCACTCGGTGGGCGAGGACATCCGCCAGCGTCTGATCCCGGGCCTGCGCGAAGAGGCGGTGAATCTGAGCGGCGACACCTCGCTGGCCGAGGCGATCGACCTGCTGTCCTGCGCCGATGCGGTGGTGTCCAACGACTCCGGCCTGATGCACGTGGCCGCGGCGCTGAACCGCCCGTTGGTGGCGGTGTATGGGTCCACCTCGCCGGGCTTCACCCCGCCGTTGGCCGACAAAGTGGAAGTGGTGCGCCTGGGGCTCGATTGCAGCCCGTGTTTCGAGCGCACCTGCCGTTTCGGCCACTACAATTGCCTGCGCCAGTTGTTGCCGCAGTCGGTCAGCGAAGCCTTGCAGCGGTTGCAGGGCGACGTGGTCGAGGTTCACTGAGTTGCGGGTACTGGTAGTCAAGACCTCATCCCTGGGCGACGTGATCCACGCCTTGCCGGCACTGACCGACGCGGCGCGGGCGATCCCCGGCATTCAATTCGACTGGGTCGTGGAAGAGGGCTTTGCCGAAATCCCCACCTGGCACCCAGCGGTAGACAAGGTGATCCCGGTGGCGATCCGCCGCTGGCGCAAGAACCTCTGGCAAACCTTCAAGAGCGGTGAATGGCGGCGCTTCAAGCAGCGCATCCAAGCGACCAAGTATGACTTGGTGATTGACGCTCAGGGCCTGTTCAAAAGCGCCTGGCTGACCCGTTACGTACGGGCGCCGGTGGCCGGCTTTGATAAAAACTCCGCCCGTGAACCCATCGCGGCGCGTTTTTACTCCCGACGTCTGGCCGTGGCTCGTGGGCAGCACGCGGTGGAACGCTTGCGTCAGTTGTTCGCCGTGGCCCTGGGTTATGACTTGCCCAAAGGCTTGGGCGACTACGGCCTGAGCGTCGACAAGTTGCTCGGCCTGCCACCGAAAAAGCCCTTCGTGCTACTGCTGCACGGCACCACTTGGGACACCAAGCACTGGCCGGAAGCCTACTGGCGCGAGCTGGCCGAACGCATGGGGCGCCTGGGCGTGGACGTGAAGCTGCCCTGGGGCAACGCCACGGAAAAAGCCCGCGCCGAACGCCTGGCTCAAGGCCTGGCGAACGCCGAAGTATTGCCCAAGTTGAACCTGGCCGGCGTGGCTCGCGTTTTGGCCGGCGCCCGCGCTTGCGTGGCGGTGGATACCGGCCTGGGGCACCTGGCGGCGGCGCTGGATGTGCCGACCATCTCCCTGTTCGGCCCCACCAATCCGGGCCTGACCGGCGCCTACGGCAAGGCGCAGATTCACCTGGCCAGCGATTGGTCCTGCGCGCCGTGCCTGCAAAAACACTGTACCTATCAACCGACGGCCGACGACCTGCGTCGATTCGACATCGCGCGCGAATCGCCCCTGTGCTTCACGCGCCTGAACCCTGAGCGTGTGGCAAGCCGACTGAGCACGTTGTTACTGGCTGAGGAACTGCACTGATGCAACTGGCTTTTGTTCTGTACAAATACTTCCCCTTCGGCGGCCTGCAGCGTGACTTCATGCGCATCGCCCTGGAGTGCCAGCGGCGCGGCCATCAGATTCGCGTCTACACCCTGATCTGGGAGGGCGATATTCCGCCCGGTTTTGAAGTGCTGGTGGCGCCGGTCAAAGCGTTCTTCAACCATCGGCGCAACGAAAAACTCAGTGCCTGGATGGAGGCCGACCTGGCCAAGCGCCCGGTGGACCGTTTGATCGGGTTCAACAAGATGCCCGGCCTGGACGTGTACTACGCTGCCGACGGTTGTTTTGAAGACAAAGCACAGAACCTGCGCCATTCGCTGTACCGCAGTTTTGGTCGTTACCGCCACTTCGCCGAATACGAACGTGCGGTGTTCGCCAAGGACGCCAAGACCGAAATCCTGATGATTTCCGAAGTGCAGCAGCCGCTGTTCATCAAGTACTACGACACCCCGGTGGAGCGCTTTCATCTGCTGCCGCCGGGCATCGCCCAGGACCGTCGCGCACCGCCGAACGCCGCCGAAATCCGCGCAGGGTTCCGCAAGGAATTCAACCTGGGCGAGGACGACCTGCTGCTGGTGCAGATCGGCTCCGGCTTCAAGACCAAGGGCGTCGACCGCAGCCTCAAGGCGCTGGCCGCGTTGCCCTCGGAGCTGAAAAAACGCACGCGTCTGTTTGTAATCGGCCAGGACGACCCCAAAGTATTCCAATTGCAAAGCGCCACATTGGGGCTGGGCGATAACGTGCAGTTTCTTAAAGGGCGCAGCGATATCCCGCGTTTCCTGCTGGGCGCCGACCTGTTGATCCACCCGGCGTATAACGAAAACACCGGCACCGTGCTGCTTGAGGCGCTGGTGGCCGGGTTGCCGGTACTGGTCTCGGCGGTGTGTGGTTATGCCCATTACATTGCCGAGGCCGACAGCGGCCTGGTGCTGGATGAGCCGTTCGAACAGGCTCAGTTGAACCAGTACCTGGCGCGCATGCTGACCGATTCTGCACAGCGCGCGGCCTGGAGCCGCAACGGGTTGGCTTTCGCTGAGACGGCCGACCTCTACAGCATGCCGCAGCACGCTGCGGATGTGATTCTGGCGGAGCCAAAGCCATGAAGTTGATGCTTGCCGAACCCTTCAAGAGCCTCTGGGCCGGACGCGATGCGTTCGCCGAAGTAGAGCGGCTGGAAGGCGAGGTGTACCGCGAACTGGAAGCCCGACGCACCTTGCGCACCGAGGTGGACGGCCGTGGCTACTTTGTGAAGATCCACCGGGGCATCGGCTGGGG
The DNA here is from genome assembly GCF_016307435.1 of Pseudomonas sp. S4_EA_1b. Lineage (NCBI taxonomy): Bacteria > Pseudomonadati > Pseudomonadota > Gammaproteobacteria > Pseudomonadales > Pseudomonadaceae > Pseudomonas > Pseudomonas sp. S4_EA_1b. The sequence goes on from NZ_JAEILC010000026.1 coordinate 82,897, forward strand.
TGAGATCGTCAAGAACCTGGTCACCGCCAAGCTGCCGGTGCTCGGCGCCGGGCAGGAATGGCTGGCGATCCAGCGCCTGCAGGAAATCGGCGTGCCGACCATGACCGCCGTGGCCTACGGCGAGCGCGGCAGCAACCCGGCGGACCAGCACTCGTTCATCATCACCGAAGAGCTGGCGCCCACGGTCAGCCTGGAAGACTTCAGCATTGATTGGGTCAAGCAGCCACCGCAGCCGCGCCTCAAGCGCGCGCTGATCGCCGAAGTGGCGCGCATGACCGGCATGATGCATCGCGGCGGGGTGAACCATCGTGACTGCTATATCTGCCACTTCCTGCTGCACACCGACACGCCGATCACGCCTGATCGCTTCAAGTTGTCGGTGATCGACCTGCACCGTGCCCAGACCCGGCCGAAAATCAGCCTGCGCTGGCGCAACAAAGACCTGGCCGCGCTGTACTTCTCGGCGCTGGACATCGGCCTGACCCGTCGCGACAAGCTGCGGTTCCTCAAGGGCTACTTCCAGCAGCCGTTGCGCCAGATCCTGGCCGAAGAAAGCGCTTTGTTGCAGTGGCTGCAAGGCAAGGCCGACAAACTCTACGCGCGTAAACAGCGATACGGGGATGCGCTCTGATGGCGGGCTGGAACCTGGAACCGGCCTACGCCGGCCTGGCGGATGACTTTGGCAGCCTCGACGCGGTGTTCGCCCTGCAAGGCGAGCGGCTGACCCGCGATCCGTTGTCCGAAGTGATCCGGGTAGAGCGCGGTGGGGTCAATTATTACGTCAAGCGCTACGTCGGCGCCGGCAAGGGCTTGCGTCGCTACTTGGGCAAGCCGCGGGTCAAGTCCGAATGGCAGAACCTCAAGCGCTTTGCCAAGTGGGGCATTCCTACTGCCGATGTGGTGGCCTGGGGCTTGGAGCGCAATGGCCTGGCCTATGATCGCGGCGCGATGATCACCCGTGAATTGCCCAAGACCGAAGACTTGTCGGCGCTGGCCGAGCGCAACGACCCCCGCCTGCGCGATCCGCGCTGGGTCGATGGGGTCAGCCGCCAGCTCGCCGAATACACCCGCACCATGCACGATCACCGCTTTACTCATAACGACTTGAAGTGGCGCAACCTGTTGATCGACGACCAGCAGACCCTGTACCTGATCGATTGCCCCAACGGCGATTTCTGGCGCGGGTTCTGGCTCAAGTACCGTATTACCAAGGATCTGGCCTGCCTGGACAAGGTGGCCAAATATCACCTGTCGGCCACTCAGCGCCTGCGGTTCTATCTGCAATACCGTCAGCGCCAGCACCTGAGTGCATCGGACAAACAGCGTATTCGCCATGTGGTGAAGTTTTTTGAGGGGCGCGAATGAGTGATTTTGTGGCGGCTGAAGACCGGGTTTTGTTGGAACGCAACGGTCTGGCCACGTTCGACGCCTTGTGGGCCAAACAGCTCGACGCAGTGGACGAACCGAACACCAGTCGCGGCGGCTGGAGCAGCGTGTTTCGCCTGGAGCTGGAGGGGCAGGGGTATTACCTCAAGCGTCAGAGCAACTACCTGACTCGCAGCCTTCATCGCCCATTGGGCGAGCCGAGTTTCTCCCGCGAGTTTCGCAATATCAGCCGTTACCGCACTTTGGGTATTCCGGCCTTGCAGGCGGCGTTCTATGGCGAACGCAAAGTGGCCGGCGAGTACCGCGCGATGCTGCTGACCCGTGCCCTTGACGGCTGGAACGACTTGGATTCGCTGCTTGAGCAGTGGCCTTCGCTCAGCGATGCCCAGCACCGCGCCATCCTGCGGGCGTGCGGCGAACTGGCGCGCCGACTGCACGGCGTCGGCCAGGTGCATGGCTGTTTCTACCCCAAGCATATTTTCCTGCAGGCCACCGGCGACGGTTATGCCGCGCAGTTGATCGATCTGGAGAAAACCCGCCCTTTGTTGTTTGGCTGGCGGGATCGGGTCAAGGACCTGGAGCCGTTGCTGCGCCGTTCCCCGCAATGGTCCGACGCACAGGTGCGCCAGCTGCTGGCGGCCTACCTGGACCAACCAGAAGACAGCGCAGAGGTCGCCACTTGGCTGCAACGCCTGACGACCCGGCGCAGCCATAAGGAGAAGCGCTGATGCGTCTGTCGGAGCTGAAAAACGCCGGCCGCACCCCGAGCCTGCCCCTGACCCTGGACCTGGCGGACGCCGCCGGCCCCGGTCAACTGCAAATGTTGAGCCTGTTGCGCGTGTTGCCGGGCGAGCGCTATGTCGGCGCGGCCGTCTGGCGCGGCCGCGCAGTGCTGGCCAAGCTGCTGGTAGGCAGTAAGGCGGCGCGGCATTTTCAGCGTGAGCTCAGCGGTGTTCGCCTGTTGGCCGAACAGGGTCTGACCACGCCGTTGCTGCTTGCCGACGGTTTGCAGCAAGGCGAGGGTGGCTGGTTGCTGTTCGAGTTTATCGAGGGTGCCGAAAGCCTGGCCGATGCCTGGCAGGCGGTCGAAGGTTTGCCGCCCTTGGCTGATGAACAAACCGCGGTGCTCGCCGAAGCATTGGGCGAGATTGCGCAGATGCACGTCAAAGGCTTGTGGCAGGAAGACCTGCACCTGGACAACCTGCTGCGCAAGGACGGCAAGTTGTACCTGATCGATGGCGCCGGAATTCGCGTCGAAGAAGCCGGCAAGCCGCTGTCGCGCAACCGGGTGCTGGAAAACCTCGGGGTGTTTTTTGCGCAATTGCCGAAGAATCTTGAGCCGTTTACCGAAGAGTTGCTGGTGTATTACCTGCTGAGCAACAGCGAACATGCCTTGCCCCTGGAAGCCCTGGAAAAACAAGTACGCAAGGTCAGTGCCTGGCGTTTGAAGGACTTTCTGGAAAAGGTTGGCCGCGAATGCACGCTGTTTAGCGTCGTGCGCGGTGCTTTTGCCTTGCGCGCGATCAGGCGCGAGGAAGTGCCCGCAATGCTGCCGGTGCTGGAGCAGGCCGATGTATTGCTGGACCAGGGCCATTTGTACAAGACCGGCGGTGCGGCCAGTGTGGCCAAAGTCGAGGTGGCCGGTCGGCCGCTGGTAATCAAGCGTTACAACATCAAGGGCTTCGCCCATTGGCTCAAGCGTTTTTGGCGCCCGAGCCGCGCCTGGCATTCCTGGCGCGAAGGCAATCGCCTGGCCTTCCTCGGCATCGCCACGCCCAAGCCGCTGGCGGTGTTGGAGAAGCGCTTTCTCTGGCTGCGCAGCCGTGCGTACCTGATCACCGAATACCTGCCGGGCCCAGACATCATCGAGCGTTTCGCGCCCTACGTTGAACACGGCGACGCGCCGGAAAACGAACTGCAGGCGCTGGATCATTTATTCGCTGAGCTGATCCGCGAGCGCATCAGCCACGGGGATTTCAAGGGCCATAACCTGTTTTGGCACGAAGACCTTTGGGCCCTGATCGACCTCGATGCGATGTGCCAGCACCGCAGTCTCGCCAGCTTCGCCCCGGCCTACGCCAAGGACCGCGCGCGGTTTATGCGCAACTGGCCGCAGGACAGTGCGTTATATCAACTGATCGACCAGCGGTTGCCCAAGCAACCCAGCTGATCGCTCTGACCATCAGAATTGATACTCGGCGCCGGCGCCGGCGTACCACGAACGGCCAGGCGCGGCTTCGTAGTAGCGGTTGTTGCTGTCGCCGACGATCACCGAACCGACGTACTGACGGTCCAGCAGGTTGTCCAGGCGCAGGGTCTGATGGAAGGTCCAGTGCTCGGCCTTCTGCTCGAAGCGCGCTCGCCAGTTGAACACGCCGTAAGCCGGTGCGGCGCGTTGCTGGTTGGTGTCTTCGACGTAGACCTTGCTGCGGTACAGCCCTTCGATGGCGGTGCTGACCCAGTCTCGCGGTTTCCAGTTCAGCTCGGCAAACAGCGTGGTCTGCGGTACACCGGGGAGGTAGTTACCTTTATCCACGGGGTTGCCGCCGCCCGTGAAGTCGCTGTCGTAGGTGGCTTGCAGGCGCGTATACGCGAGTTGGGTGCTCCACTGTTGCGTCAGCTGGCTTTCGACGCCCAGCTCGAAGCCACGGCGGAGGGTGCGCCCGGCGTTTTGGTAAGTGGTGCGCCCGCCGCTGGATTGCTGGACCACCAACTCGTCTTCGGTGGTGATCTGGAAGACCGCAGCGTTAAGGCGGGTGTCCTCGCCGACCCGTGCTTTCAGGCCCACTTCATATTGCGTACTCACCGATGGCTTGAGCGCGAAATTGAAACCATTTGAACCGCTGGAATACGCCGACTCCGCTTGTGTCGGAGTTTCGAAGCCTTTGCCGGCGCTCACATAACCGTGCAGGTCGGGTGTGAAGGCATACATCACGCTGACCGACGGAGTGTTCTTCTGGTAGGTCTTGCTGCCGCTGTCGTCACCGTCGCTGAGGAAATGGTCATCCACCTCCATCTTCATGGTGCTATGGCGTACGCCGGCTTGCAGAGTCCAGTCGCCCAGCAGCCAGTTGGCTTGTACGAATGGGTCGAGGCTGGTAGCAGTGTCGATTTCATCGCGGCCCAACGCACCTTTGACGCCATGCACGCCGTTGAGGGTGTTGGAATAGCCTTGGCGGTCATCCTCGCTGCGGTCGTAGTCGAGGCCGGCAATCAGGGTCAGGTCGCCCGGGGCGCTGGTGATGGGTTGCAGCCAGTGGATGGAGCCGCCGTAGAACGTGCGGTCGAATGCCACCACACCGCCGCGTGTATTGGCGGGGTTTGTCGCGCCACTGGCGAACTTGTCGGGGATCGACAGGTACTGAATCACGCTGCGCCGCCCCGTATACCCATTTACCTGCAATGTCGCATCGCCGAAATACCGTTCGTAATTCATCCCCAATTGCTGATGGTCGATGCTCTTGCGCGTGTTGTACGTGAGTGCGTTGGCGCTCACCGAGCGTGGATCGGCTTTGTAGGCGGCCCACGTCTGCCCTAGCGGATCTTGCGTGCCGTTTTGTTCCAGGCTGCTGTAGATCAGCGCCAGTTTGCTGTCGTCGTCGGGCTGGACATTGAGTTTGGCGAAGGTCTGGTCGCGCCGGGCGCTGCTGTGGTCGCGGTAGCCGTCGGTGTCCATGCGCGAGGCATCCAGCACGAAGCCGGCGCCGTCGGTCGCGCCCTCGGCGCTGAGGTGGTTTTTGCTCAAGCCGTCGCTGCCTACCAGGGTTTCGGCGCCAATGCGCGGTGGGCCTTCGCCGTCGCGGGAGAACATCTGGATCACGCCGCCGGCGTTGCTGCCGTACAGGGTCGCTGCCGGGCCGCGCAGCACTTCGATGCGTTCGGCGGTGTCGAGGTTGAACGTGGCGGCTTGGCCCTGGCCGTCTGGGGTGCTGGCAGGGATGCCGTCGGCGATGAGTTTGAGGCCGCGCACGCCGAACGCCGAACGGGCGCCAAAGCCGCGTGAGGAAATCTGCAGGTCCTGGGCGTAGTTCTGGCGGTTCTGCACCACCAGGCCGGGCACGCGGGCCAGGGCTTCGGAAGCATTGATGCCCAGTTGGCCGTCGCTGATCTGTTCGCGGCTGATGCCGTCCACGGAATACGGCAGCTCAAACGTCGGGCTGGCGCTGCGCGAGCCGGTGACGACGCTGGGGTCGAGGATCAGAACAGTGTCGTCTGCCTGGGCGGTGTCGCACAGGGCAAGCAGGCCGGGCAGCAGCAGGGTAAAGCGGGTGAGGTGGTTCATCAATCGGCCGAAAATCAGTGGCGCTTGGGAAGTAAACGCGCAAAGGGGCGCGAGTTTAGTGAGTCGGGCGATTTTTATCATTCGGGAATCTTCCTACGCGGCTAATCGACGCGTCCGTACTGGGACTTCATGGCGGGCGGTGCTAGCGTGGCTGTTCCTGAGTAAATAGATCAAAGGAGCGGACATGCGGCATCTATCGAGGGTCATCTGGCTGGTCGCGATACTGGCATTGGCCGGTTGCGGCACGATCAACACCGTGTTCCGCCCCGACGCCGTGGCCAGCCAGAATCTCAAGGACTCGCGCAGCCATTGCGAAAACGTGCCGCGCATCTACAGCGGCGTGATGTACGGGTTTTGTACGCTCAACGGTGAACCCAAGCCGGAAAGAAGCCTGAACGATCCAAGCCTGTCGAACAGTAGCGGCAACGCTCTACCGATCATCGCCATCGAATTCCTGGGGTCCGGCGTGCTGGACACCCTGGTCCTGCCTTACACGATCTACCGCCAGAACAAAGACGGCAGCATCGAGATCTACCGCTAGGCCCACTTGCCGCTTGCCGCTAACAGCTTCCCACTGCTTTTACGCTATAATCCCGCCCTTTAGCTGTTTCCCGCCCGTGCGGGAGGCACACTTTTTTCAGGCGCGACCCGCCTGCATGCAGACTAAAAGAGGCTAGACCCCTGTGGCATTGACGATTCTTGGCCTGTCCGGCGCCCTTAGCCATGATCCTTCCGCAGCCCTGTATATCGACGGCAAGCTGATCGCGGCCGCCGAAGAAGAGCGCTTCGTACGCGACAAACATGCAAAGAACCGCATGCCCTACGAATCGGCGAAGTTCTGCCTGGAACAGGCCGGCATCAAGCCTTCCGACGTTGACGTAGTGGCGATTCCGTTCGCCCCGATCAGCCTGTTCGGCGAGGCGCGCTGGCACTACGCCAAGCGTTACTGGTACGCCCCGGACCGCGCCCTCGACGCAATCCTGATGGGCAACCGCCGCTACAAGCGCTACCGCAACAAGATCGTGTGGTGCCTGGAGCAACTGGGCTTCGATCCGAAGAAGATCAAGATCGAGCCGGTCGAGCACCACCTGGCTCACGCCTCCAGTGCCTACCACTGCTCGGGCTTTCAGGAAAAAACCGCGATCCTTGGCATCGACGGCAAGGGTGAGTACGCCACCACGTTCTTCGGCTACGGCGAGAACGGCAAGATCCACAAAATCAAAGAATTCTACGACCCGGATTCCCTCGGCGGCCTGTACGGCGCGATCACCGAGTTTCTCGGTTTCGAGATGCTCGACGGCGAGTTCAAGGTCATGGGCATGGCGCCTTATGGCGATGCCAGCAAATATGATTTCTCGCGTTTGGCTTCCTTTGAAAACGGCGAGCTGGTGATCAACACCGACTACGCCAACGTCATCGGCCTGCGCCGCTACAAAGAGAAGGGCAAGGGCTTCTACTTCTCGCCGAAACTGATCGAGTGGCTGGGGCCCAAGCGCGAAGGCGACATCGCCGACGAGCCGTACATCCACTACGCCGCCAGCATGCAGGCGCTGTTCGAGAAGCTGGCCCTGCAGATGATCGACCATTACCTGGGCGACATCCTCAAGGATACCGGCAAGCTGGCCTTCGCCGGCGGCTGCGCGCTGAACGTCAAACTGAACCAGAAAATCATCGCCCGTGATGACGTGAAAGAGCTGTTCGTGCAGCCTGCGTCCGGCGATGCCGGCACCGCCGTCGGTGCGGCCGCCTATGTATCCCACGCTCGTGGTGTGCCGGTGGAGAAGATGGAACACGTCTACCTCGGCCCGTCCTACAGCAACGAAGATGTGATTGCCGCGTGCGCCAAGCACGAGAGCAAGCCGAACTGGCGCAAGATCGAAAACATGCCCCAGCGCATCGCCAAGATCATGGTCGACGGCAACCCGGTGGCCTGGTTCCAGGGCCGCATGGAGTTTGGCCCGCGTGCGCTGGGCGGTCGTTCGATCATCGGTTGCCCGAGCGCCACCGGCGTGGCCGACCGCATCAACCACCAGATCAAATTCCGCGAGCGTTGGAGGCCTTTCTGCCCGTCGATGCTCGACACCGTGGCCCCGCAAATGATCAAGGTCGATCACCCGGCGCCGTTCATGACCTTCACCTTCGAAGTGGCTGAAGAGTGGAAGACCCGCGTGCCGGAAGTGGTCCATGAAGATGGCACCTCCCGCGCCCAGGTGCTCAAGCGCGAATACAACCCGCGCTATTACGACATGATGAAAGAGCTGGAAGTACTGACCGGCAACGGCGTGTCCCTGAACACCTCGCTCAACCGCCGTGGCGAAGCGATGATCTGCTCGCCGACCGACGCGCTGAACATGTTCTTCGGCTCCGACCTGCAATACCTGATCATGGAAGACATCCTCGTGGTCAAGGACGGTGTGGATCCTTATGACGCTGTGGTCTAAATGCTGAATCGCCTCCAGGCATGGCGTGAACGTGGCGGCTGGCAGCCTGTAGAGGCCGAGGTTTACGCTCAAGCCTGGCAGCGCTTCGGTGGCAGCGTCGCGACCCATCCGCAGGTCGTGGAGCGCTTGGCCGACCTGGCGCGAATTCCGGTGCGTTACCTGGGCTGGCAGCAGGGCGGCGAACTCAAGGGCGCGATAGCCACTTGGGGACGCGACCTCGCCCTGTCCAAAGACGTGCTCAAGCGCAGCGGCAAGAAAGGCCTGTTCGATCTGGGCAATGCCGAGATCATTCTGCCGATTGCCGTTGATGCGCAGCTGCCGGTGCGCCATCGCGGGCGCTATCTGTCGGCCCTGAATCAAGGGCGTGTCAGTACGCTCAAGCCTCAGGTTGAGCAATTGGCCATGGCACGCACCCCTGAAGACTTGTCGAAAAAGTTTCGCTATAACCAGCGCCGCGAATTGCGACTGCTGGAGGAGGCGGGCGGTGTGGTGCGTGCGGTCAGCGAGTTTTCCAGCACCGAGTTGGCGGCGATTTATTGCGATCTGTTCCAGCGTCGTTGGGGTTTCCCGGCGACCGGGGCGGAGCGTTTGGCTGACGTGCTGGCGCTGCTCGAAGAGTTTCTGATCGGGTCGGTGCTGTTTCTCAACGATGCGCCGATCGCTGTGCAGTTGGTGTATCACGTCGAGTCGCCCGAGTGGATCAGCGTTGAGTACGTCAATGGTGGGGTTGACCCCGAAACCCGCGCGTTCAGCCCTGGGAGCGTATTGAGTTTCCTCAACACCCAAAGCGCCTGGGAACAGGCTCGTGCAGTGGATAAGCCGCTGCGTTTTTCGTTCGGCCGCGCCGACCGTGAGTACAAAGAGCGCTGGTGCAACCCGGTGCCGGTGTTCAGCCTATGAGCCGCAAACAGCAACTGCTCAAACGTCATCGGCGCAATAAGCGCATGGTGCTGTTGATTGGCGCGCTGGCGTTGATCGTGTGCGGCGTGCTGGTGGCTTGGTGGCTGCCGCTGATCCTGGCGGTGCTGCTGTGGGTGGCGCATGAAGCCTGGTTTGCCGACCATCTTTTCTATTCGCCCAAGGACGACTACCAATACCGCTTCGCCCCCGACAGCCAGCAGTTGGCGTTAAGCCTGGAGGGCGGACGCCTGGTGCTTCAGGAGACCGTGGAACTGGTCGGTGACGAAACGCTGATCGTCCAGGTACAACTCAAAAGCAACTGGCTGGGCCGCTTTCTGGACCCTGCGGTTGAGCTGTCGGCAAGCGAGCAGCCTGATCGTCAAGCGTTCGAACGCGGTGTGGCTGGCACACGCTACCTCAATCTCACGGGCTCGGCGCAGGCGTTGCTCGGCGGTGAGTTGCGCTTGCGTGGCTGCCATTGTCGGGTGATCGGTCGGCCGGTGCTGTGGGTGTTCCGCCAGCCGGACGCTGCAGGCCAGCGGGTGATGGTGATCGCGCCCCATGCCGACGACGCGGAACTGGCGGCGTTTGGTTTGTATGGCCAGGCGCATGAAAGCTGGATCGTGACCTTGACGGCGGGGGAGATCGAGGCCGAGCACTATCAGCAAATGGGCTTGCCCAAGGCCGAAGCGGCGCAGCTCAAAGGGCGTTTGCGCGCTTGGGACAGTATCGCGGTGCCACGTTGGGCCGGGGTGCCAGAAGCGCAGTGCGTTCAACTGGGGTACTTCTGCCTGCAATTGCCAGCCATGCGCGCTACGCCGGACCAGCCCCAGCCGTCCCGCGAAGCGCAGTTGGACGATACTCGTGTGTTCCGCCAGTTCAACAGCTTGGCACTGCCCAGCGATGTGGATGGCGCTCCGACCTGGAACAACCTGATTGCTGACCTGCGGGCGTTGCTGCTTAAAGCTCGCCCCGAGGTCATCGTCATGCCGACCCCAGTGCTTGACCCGCACCCGGACCACATCTGCGCACATGAAGCCGTCGTGCAAGCCTTGCACGGGCTGGCATGGCAACCGAGCACATTGCTTGGCTATGCCAACCACTTGCATGATAACGACCGCTGGCCCATGGGCGACGCCGGCGCCGGCGTAGCGTTGCCGCCACAGTTCGACCATGCCCAGGTACTCAAGCCCTACTGCCGGTTACTGAGCCTGAGCCAGCAGCGGGACAAGGCCATGGCATTGGGCATGATGCATGACCTACAGCCGCGCGCACGGTTCAAGCGCCGGGTGCGTCGCCTGTTGCAGCAATGGCTGGCAGGGCGCGGTCCATCGCCTTACGGTGAGAACGAATTTTTCCGTAAGGCCGTACGTCGGCACGAGCTGCTTTGGGTCCTCAAGCAGGACTGAAATTGACCTTTTTCGTCGGACTGCTCACGTGCAGCAGGCCGATTGCCTCATGGAGTGATATGAAACCTCGTTTCAAGGTTTTGCAATTGCAGCCGGACTACAACGTCAAGATCCATGACTTCGCCGATCTCGGTGAGCAGATCGTCAAGTCGTTGCCGGTTGAGCGTTTCGAGGTCACCTCGGCCTTTCTCAGTGGGCGGCCGCAACCGGGCCAGCCGCTGAGCGTGGCCGATCACTCCAAGTATTTCGAGTTTCCGGACAAGGCCCTCAAGGGCATACGTCTGGGCGCGATGTGGCAAATCTACAAATATTGCCGAGAGCAGAAGTTCGACGTGGTCATCTGTAACCGCTTCAAGTCGGTGAACATGATGCTGTCGCTCAACCGATGGTTGAAAATTCCGCTGTGCATCGGCATCTCCCACGGGTTTGGCGAGTATGAACGGGCGTATCGCCGGCGCCAGACGCGTCGGCTGGTGAGTCCGGCCTGGCGTTTTGTCGGGGTGTCGGCGGCGGTCAGGGATTATCTGGTAGGGCTTAATTGCGGCTTTACTCACCAGAACACCACCTTCGTCACCAATGCGATCGACATCCCCCAGGCCGAAGCCTTGCAGCTGCCTCGCGTGCAGGCGCGTGAGGCCCTCGGGCTACCCCAGGATGCGCGCATCATCGGCGCGCTGGGGCGCCTGGTGCCGATCAAAGGGCATACGCATCTGCTGCAGGCTTTCGCTCGTCTCAAGGACAAATACCCTAACGCCCAGGTCGGCATCATCGGCTCTGGCCGTGCCGAGGGCGACCTGCGCGCAGATATCGAGCGCCTCGGCCTCACAGGGCGGGCGCACTTGCTGGGTTTTCGCGAGGATGGTCTGCAATACGTGCGTGCGTTCGATATCTGGACCATGCCTTCATTGATGGAGGGGCTTGGTCTTGCCTTGTTGGAAGGCATGAGCGGGCGCTTGCCGGTCATTGCGTCCAATGGCCCGGCCATGCTGCCGTTGGTGCAAGGGGCGGGCGGTTTGTCCCATGAGCCTGGCAATGTCGAGCAACTGACGGCCGCCCTGGACACTTACCTGGCAATGAGCGACGAACAACTGCGTGCCAAGGGCGAACAGGTATTCCGTTACTTGGAACAAAACCACGCCCTGGCCGAATTCCAACAGAAATACCTGAACCTGATCGACACCGGCTTAAAGGAAGTAGGAAGAGCATGACTCAGCAGCAACCCCTGGTCTCGGTGATTATCGCGTCCTACAACCATGGCCGTTATATCGAAGAGAGCATCCTCAGCGTGCTCGGCCAGACATACCCCAATATCGAGCTGTTGGTGGTGGATGACGGTTCCAAGGACGACAGCGTTGAGCGCATCCGTCGCCTGCAGGCCGAGCACGGTTTTGATTTCCAGGTGCAGCAGAACCAGGGGCTGACCGCCACCCTCAATGGCGCCATCGCGCGTGCCAAGGGCAGCCTGATTGCCCCGTTCGGCTCCGACGACATCATGCTGCCGGAGCGCATCGCGATTCAGGTCGCGTACATGCAGGACAAGCCGAAAGTGGGGATCTGCGCTGGCAACATCGAGCTGATCGATGGCGACGGTAATCTGCATCCGGAGAAAAAACAGCGTCGCGATGTGCCGTTTCGCAGCCTGGATTTCGACGACATGTTCATGGATCGCAAACCGTTCCCGCCGGCGCCGACCATGCTGATCCGCCGCGAAGCGCTGGAGGAAGTCGGTGGCTTCGACCCGCTGATCCCGTTGGAAGACCTGCTGATCCAACTGAAGATCACCGCTGCGGGCTACACCATTGATGCCCTTGATGTGGTAATGGCGCGGTATCGGCAACACGCCAGCAACACCTACAAGAATCACCGCTACATGATCCAGAACATTCTCAAGACGTACGCCAAGTTCAGTGATCACCCTGAGTACGACGCGGTGCGTTACAACTTTCTGAACTCGATGTTCCTGAAGACGGCCAACCGTGATCGCGCGTTGGCGCGGGAGATTCTGAAGCAGATCCCGTTGAAGTTCTGGGGGCGCAAGACCTGGCGCGGTCTGGTTCGGTTGTACCTGACGCCGCTCAAAGGCTAAGCGTCGAAGAAGGCGACTATCGGCAACGATAGTCGCCTTTTTTTCAGGCGGCTGGACTCGCCAATTTCAATACATGGGCACGGATTGTTGCGGTGGCGGCCTGCCCCGCAACGGATGCGTAACCCTTGGCCAGTTGCTCAAAGTGTGTCTCGAACAGCCAGGCGCGGTCCTGCGGATAGCGTTGCATGTGCCGCAGGTTGCGTTGTCGCAAGGCGTTGCGCAGCGGCGAAGGGAATATGCGCAGGTCAGCAATGTCGATTAGGCCGAACTCCCCATCATCCATCAGCAACACGTTGCCCTGATGCAATGAACGGAAATACACGCCGCGTTCATGCAGTTGAGCCATGAACTGGCCGAAGCGTTCAATCAGGGATTCGCGCAGGCTGCTGTCCAGGCTTTGAAGCGCCTGGCGCAGAGTCAAACCGGACAGTGGTGAGTAAATGACGGCGCTGCTGCCATCGCTCAGACCATACACGCCAAGAATCTGCGGTGTGGGTATGCCCATGGCGCGCAATTGTTCCGCGTTGCTGGCAAAACGCTCGGAGTAGGGGTTGAAACTGCCCGAGGTGTACCAGCGGCGTGGGCGGAAAACCTTGAGGAAACGCCCATCAGCCAAGCGCAGGACTTTCGGGCCGAGGCCGTCTGCTTCGATGACGTGAGCATCGCTGCACAGTTGCTCGAAGGTTTCGGTTTTCAGGGATTGCACCGGCATGCTCAGTACGCTGCGCCGCCGCTGGGCAACGCTCAAGCCCGCGATGATTGCCAGTGGGATCCAGAGCAGGAACCAGTGCTCCTTGGGGCGGGACAGAATCCCCCCGCCTTCGGTCAGGCCGGCACCAATGCCGTACATCAACAGGGACGAAGCCAGAATAAACAGCGGTTGCGCCCGTTGCTTGAAGCCTTTGAAAAGGCCCCAGGCGAGCATGAAAATCCATGGGATAAAGCCGATGATGCCTACGTAATACAGCACGCCCAAGGCAAAACTGTGGGGTTCGCGCAGCTCGTTGCCATCGGCCAGAGTCAGGTATAGCTCTGAATCGTAGCTGTGGCCGATCCAAGGGTGATCGGCAATGCGTTGCAGGGACATGCTCCACAGCTCAAAGCGGAACGAGCTGCCACGGCTGGTGATCAGCTCCGGATAGATCAGCAACAGACCTGCAGCGCCCACCACCAAGCCCGCAATCAGCAGGGCCGAACGGCGATTGCGGCTGACAAAGGTTATCCACAGGATGGTCAGAGTCAGGGCCACCAGGGGCGTGCGCGAACCGGTTGCAAGGACCGCCGCGGTCATGATCGCCATGGCCGGTACGCTGAACCACAGGACGTGCAAGCGCTGGGTGGTTACGCAGACATACAACCAATAGACGCAGAAGAAACCGAATACATGGGAACTGAGCAGCGGGTTATCCAGGGCGCCGCGGCCGCCGATCATACGCATGCCCGGCTCGAAGCCCTTGATGAATGCCACCAGATTGAACAGGCACACCACCAGTGCGATCACCGCCGCACTGAAAAAAATCGGCTTGAACAGTTCATTGCGGTAATGCAGCAACAGCCCGCAGCCGGCGAACAGCATGAAGGTATGCAGGGGGCGTTTGAACAGGTCGGTGTCAGGGTGTTGCTCCGGGCTCCATAACAGGCTGGTCAACGCCCACGCACAAAACACCAGAAAGGCGATCACCAGCGGCTCGCGCAATAATTCCTTGATTTCCCTGGGGCGCAGGCACAGCAACAGCAAGGTCGGCGCGCTGAAAAGGCCGTAGTAGAGCTTGTGCAGCACATTGCGATTGGTCACGAAGAACAGCGAACTCAAAAGCAGCAATAAGCCTATGGGCAGAATCCATAGGACCAGGAAGTCGAAAACGCGATTTGCGCCATAGCTGAGGCGTTTGGAGTGCATACAAAAAGCCATTCCAGAAAGAGAAAGCCGACCATCTTAAAGTAGTGGCTATATAATGTCGCCGGTTGAGGCCGGCTAAGCGTTGGGTCATGCCGGGTGCAAGTACAACAGAGAAGCTGTGCTAAAGTCAGCCTCCTTTTTTAAAACGCCGCGTGATATGACCGACTCCAGTCCGAGCGCAAGCCCTTCGAGCTTGAAAATATATTTCCGCCTGCTCAGCTATGTGAAGCCCTACGCGGGTTTGTTCGCGCTGAGTATCGTCGGATTTCTGATTTTCGCGTCGACTCAGCCGATGCTGGGTTACATCCTCAAATATTTTGTCGATGGCCTTTCCAACCCGGAAGCCGTGCTGTTCCCCAGCGTTCCGTTCCTGCGTGACCTGCAGTTGCTGCAGGCTGTGCCGCTGCTGATCATCCTGATCGCGGCCTGGCAGGGCCTGGGGTCTTTTCTGGGTAACTATCTGTTGGCCAAGGTCTCTCTGGGGCTGGTTCACGACTTGCGGGTGCAGCTGTTCAACAACCTGTTGACGCTGCCCAACCGCTACTTCGACAACCACAACTCCGGGCACCTGATCTCTCGCATCACCTTCAACGTGACCATGGTCACCGGTGCGGCGACAGACGCGATCAAGGTGGTGATCCGCGAAGGCATGACGGTGATCTTCCTGTTCGCCTCCCTGCTGTTCATGAACTGGCGCCTGACGTTGGTGATGATCGCCATCCTGCCGTTGATCGCGGTGATGGTCAGCACGGCCAGCAAAAAATTCCGCAAGCAGAGCAAGAAGATCCAAGTCGCCATGGGCGATGTGACCCATGTGGCTTCTGAGACTATCCAGGGTTACCGCGTCGTGCGCAGCTTCGGCGGCGAGGTCTACGAGGAGAAGCGTTTCCTCAAGGCCAGCCAGAGCAACACCGACAAGCAACTGCGCATGACCCGCACCGGGGCGATCTATACACCGGCGCTGCAACTGGTGATCTACACCGCCATGGCCGTGTTGATGTTCCTGGTGCTGTACCTGCGTGGCGATGCGTCGGCGGGCGACATGGTGGCTTACATCACCTTGGCCGGTCTGTTGCCCAAGCCGATCCGCCAACTGTCGGAAGTCAGCTCGACCATCCAGAAAGGCGTGGCCGGTGCCGAGAGCATTTTCGAACAGCTCGACGAAACACCGGAAGTCGACCGCGGTACTGTCGAGCGTGACAAGGTCAGCGGCCGCCTGGAAGTGCGTCAGCTGAACTTCACTTACCCAGGCACCGATCGCCATGTGCTCAAGGACATCAGCTTTACCGCGGAGCCTGGGCAGATGGTTGCCCTGGTGGGACGTTCCGGCAGCGGCAAATCGACGCTGGCCAGCCTGATCCCGCGTTTCTATCACCATGAAAGCGGTGAAATCCTGCTCGACGGCGTAGAGATCGAAGATTACAAGCTGCTCAACCTGCGCAAGCACATCGCCCAGGTGACTCAGCACGTAACCCTGTTCAGCGACACCGTCACCAACAACATCGCCTACGGCGATTTGGCCGGCGCGCCACGGGCCGATGTTGAAGCGGCGGCGGCGGATGCCTATGCCAAGGACTTCATCGATCAGTTGCCCAAAGGCTTCGATACCCAGGTGGGTGAAAACGGTGTGCTGCTGTCCGGCGGCCAGCGCCAGCGTCTGGCAATTGCCCGTGCCTTGTTGAAGAACGCGCCATTGCTGATTCTGGATGAGGCCACATCGGCCCTCGACACCGAATCGGAGCGGCATATCCAGGGCGCGCTGGACAAAGTCATGCAGGGCCGCACCACCCTGGTGATCGCCCATCGTCTGTCCACCATCGAGAAGGCCGACTTGATTCTGGTGATGGACGACGGTCGGATCGTCGAGCGCGGCACCCATGCCGAGTTGCTGGCCCAGAACGGCTATTACGCCCGTCTGCATGCCATGGGCCTGGATGCCCCGGTCTCGGCGGATATCACTTAAGCCCGCCTGCGCTACGGCTGACGATGGCGGGGGAGTGCGCTCCCTCGCCATACCATCTTCTGTCACACCCCCCACAAGCCTGCTGTAACCCTGTGCTAATATCGCGCCCCTGTTCATTTTGTATGTGGGTTGCTCCATGAAGTTGTCCATGCCGCGATTCGATCAAGCCCCTGTCTTGGTGGTCGGCGATGTCATGCTCGACCGTTACTGGCATGGTGGTACCTCACGGATTTCCCCTGAGGCACCGGTACCGGTAGTCAAGGTCGAGCAAATCGAAGACCGTCCAGGTGGCGCTGCCAACGTTGCCCTTAATATTGCCGCCCTCGGCGCTCCGGCCTCGCTGGTTGGTGTGACCGGCGACGATGAAGCCGCCGACAGCCTGGCCAACAGCCTGCGCGGTGCCGGCGTGCGTGCGCTGTTCCAGCGCATCGCCCATCAGCCGACCATCGTCAAGCTGCGGGTCATGAGCCGTCACCAGCAGTTGCTGCGAATCGATTTCGAAGAGCCCTTCGCCACCGACGCCCTGGCCCTCAGCGGTCAGGTCGACGAACTGCTCGAAGGCATCAAGGTGCTGGTGCTGTCCGACTACGGCAAAGGCGCGTTGAAGAACCACCAAATGCTGATCCAGGCCGCCAAAGCCAAGGGCATCCCCGTATTGGCCGATCCCAAGGGCAAGGACTTCTCGATTTATCGAGGTGCCAGCCTGATCACGCCGAATCTCAGCGAGTTCGAAGCTATCGTCGGCGGTTGTGCCGATGAGCACGACTTGGTGAGCAAGGGCGCCACGCTGATGGCCGACCTTGATCTGGGCGCCTTGCTGGTCACCCGTGGCGAGCACGGCATGACCCTGCTGCGCCCGGGCCACCCGGCGATGCATCTGCCGGCGCGTGCCCGTGAAGTGTTCGATGTCACCGGCGCCGGCGACACAGTGATCTCCACCCTGGCCGCCTCCATCGCCGCTGGCGAAGAACTGCCCCACGCGGTGGCCCTGGCCAATCTGGCGGCGGGCATCGTGGTTGGCAAGTTGGGCACCGCGGCCATCAGTGCTCCGGAATTGCGTCGCGCGATCCAGCGTTCCGAAGGCTCGGAGCGCGGTGTGCTGAGCATCGAGCAATTGCTGCTGGCGATTGACGACGCCCGTGCCCACAACGAAAGCATTGTGTTCACCAACGGCTGCTTCGACATCCTCCACGCCGGTCATGTGACGTACCTGGAGCAGGCCCGCGCCCAAGGCGATCGTCTGATCGTCGCGGTCAATGACGATGCGTCGGTCAGCCGTCTGAAGGGCCCCGGCCGTCCGATCAATAGCGTCGACCGGCGCATGGCGGTTCTGGCCGGTTTGGGCGCAGTGGACTGGGTGATCAGCTTCCCTGAAGCGACCCCTGAAAATCTGTTGGCCCAGGTCAAACCCGATGTGCTGGTCAAGGGCGGTGACTACTCCGTCGATCAGGTGGTCGGCGCCGATATCGTCAGCGCCTACGGCGGTACGGTTAAAGTGCTGGGCCTGGTGGAGAACAGCTCGACCACGGCAATCGTCGAGAAGATCCGCAACAATGAATAAGGCTGAACCGTTGGTTTTGATCACCGGGGGCGCGGGCTTTATCGGCTCGCATCTGGTCGATGCACTGCTTGCTAAAGGCTATGCCGTGCGGGTGCTGGATAATCTGTCCACCGGCAAACGCAGCAACCTGCCCCTGGACAATCCGCGCGTGGAGCTGCTCGAAGGCGATGTGGCCGACGCCGAACTGGTTGGTCAGGCTGCCTTCGGCGCGACGGCGGTCGTGCACCTGGCCGCCGTGGCCTCGGTGCAGGCGTCGGTGGACGACCCGGTCAGCACGCACCAGAGCAATTTCGTCGGCACCTTGAATGTGTGCGAAGCCATGCGCAAGGCCGGGGTCAAACGCGTGGTGTTTGCGTCCAGCGCGGCGGTGTATGGCAACAATGGCGAAGGGGCCTCGATCGACGAAGAGACCACCAAGGCGCCGCTGACGCCCTACGCGTCCGACAAGTTGGCCGGCGAATACTACTTTGATTTCTACCGTCGCCAGCATGGTCTGGAGCCGGTGATGTTCCGTTTCTTCAATATCTTCGGGCCGCGTCAGGACCCGTCCTCGCCGTACTCCGGCGTAATCAGCATCTTCTGCGAACGTGCCCAGCAGGGTCTGCCCATCAGCGTGTTCGGCGATGGTGAGCAGACTCGCGATTTCATGTACGTGGAAGACCTGGTGGACGTATTGGTGCAGGCCATCGAAGCGCCGGATGCGCCGCTGGGTGCGATCAATGTGGGCTGGAACCGCACCACGACCCTCAAGCAGGTCTTGCAGGCATTGGAAGAAGCGGTGGGCTCGTTGCCCGCCGTGACTTACGGGCCAGCGCGTTCGGGAGATATCCGACATTCGCGGGCGAACAACCAGCGGCTGCTGGCCAGCTTCACCCTGCCTGAACCCACGCCGCTGAAGGTCGGTTTGCAGCGCCTGCTTAACGGCTGAATCCTGAGGCCAGTGCGCTAATTGCTTGATTAGCGGCTGGCCTTTTTCCTCGGCACAATCTTGCCCAGCATCTGCCGCGCCCTGCCAGTCAGGCGTTTGAGTTTCGACTCTTTCTCCGGCTGCGCCAGCCCTTGCTGGCGCAGCCAATCCTTCCAGCGAATCCGCTCTTCTCGCACCACCCAGCCGTCCTGCTGGGCGAAGCTCTCCGCCAGGAACAGGCCCCGTGTGCTGGCGGGGTGCAGTTGGTCTTTCTTGACTGTGTACAACTCGGCCAGTGGTTGACCGTCTTTCAGTGGCATCAGGTACAAGTCCGGGCGTTGACGGTCCAGGCGCGCCACCAGCTGGTCGCCTTCCAGGCGTTCATCCACATGGAACAGGCTCAGGGACTTTGCCTCCTTGGGCACTTCAAGGCGCAGGTCGTAAATCAATTGCAGCGAAGCGGTGGGCAGGTGCACATAAGCCCGTGGGCGTTCGATCAACTGGGTGGTGGCGCAGCGGACCGGGCGCGCGGCGCCGGACAGCGGGCTGAGGCGAAACGGCAGCGCCTCGCGGTAATGCAGGGCGGCGGAGTAGGGCGCCGGCAGCCAGGTATCGTTGAAGCGCCCGCCGAGCCAGCCTTCGGGGGTTTCCAGTAGGCACTCTTCGGCGATTTCCTGGATGGCGGTGTGCAGCGGCAGGTTCAATTCGTGAGCCGGGACGTAGCCGGAAATCAGCTTGAGCACCACGTCGCCCCGGTCCTGGCGGCGCTGGCGCACCAGCACCCAATAATCGCGGTTCTGCCAGTGCAAGGTCAGACGCACCGAGACCCCAAGGTTGGCCAGCTCCACCGCGAAGCGCTCGGCGTCCGGCACATCCACCGGTTTGCGCCGTTGCAGGGTCTGGGCGAAGTTGAGCGGCATGCCGACGCTCTGGTAACTCAGGCCTTCGGGGGTGGCTTCAACGTGCAGCGGCAGTGTCTTGAAGTTGCTGGGGTTTTTTCTTATGAGCGTGCGCGGCATGTCGGCTCCTTCTTGCGACGGGGTCGGCCGCGTGGGCGGCATCAGCGTTGACGAATGACCTGGGCAGCGGTCGCCACGTTATGGGCCAGGTGCAGCGGGTTAATGGTCCCGACAATAGCACTGGCGACGCCCGTTTGCGCAAACAACAACGTGAAACTGGCGCGTATTGGATCCATTCCGGGTTCCAGGCAGACATGGCCGCTGGCCAAGGCTTTTTTGACCAGGATGCCTTTGCCGTGGGCCGCTGCATAATCAATGACGGCTTTCTCGGCCTGTTCGTTCAGATTGTAGGTGACCATCGCGCAGTCGCCTTGCTCCAGGGCCTTCAAGCCACCTTCGACGGTTTTGCCGGAGAAACCGAAACCGCGAATCTTGCCCTCTTGCTTGAGCTGCGCCAGGGTCTGGTACACCTCGCAGTCGTTGAGGATGTGCAAGTCGTTGCCGTCGGAATGCACCAGCACCAGGTCGATAAAATCCGTTTCAAGTCGTTTCAAGCTGCGTTCTATCGACAGGCGCGTATGCGCTGCACTGAAATCGTGACGGGAGACACCCGCTTCGAACTCTTCACCCACCTTGCTGACGATCACCCAGTCCTGGCGCTGACCACGCAACAGCGGCCCCAGGCGTTCTTCACTCATGCCATAGGCCGGCGCGGTGTCGATCAGGTTGATCCCCAGCTCGCGAGCCTGGCGCAACAGCATGCGCGCCTCGTCATCCCCTGGAATCTGAAAGCCGTTGGGGTATTTCACCCCTTGATCGCGCCCCAGTTTGACGGTGCCCAGGCCCAGCGGCGAAACGAGCAGGCCGGTGCTGCCCAGCGGGCGATGCAGGTCGTGCAGGGTCGGCAGGCTCATGGCAACAGGGCCTCCCAGACGGGTACGCCGAGGGCGGGTTTGGGCAGTTCCGGCAGCGGTTGCGTGGGGCCTGGCCGGATGCCGTCGCGTTCCAGGCTGTGCAGCACGCGGTCGGCGAAGTCCGGCGCCAGGGCCAATTTGGTCGGCCAGCCCACCAGCAGGCGGCCTTGCTCGGCGAGGAAAGCATTGTCGGGACGGCTCAGGCCCGATTGCAGCGGTTCGGCACGGTCGACTCGCAGGGTGGCCCAGCGGGTCTGGTGCATGTCGATCCAGGGCAGCAAATGCGCCAGCTCTTTCTGTGCTGTGGCGATTTGTGCTTCCGGCGTGCGCGCCACGCCATCGGCCTCGGCGATGTCGCCGCCCATGTACCACACCCATTCGCCATTGGCGGCCGGGTGCGTGGTGATGGTCAGGCGCGGCTTGGTGCCGCCGCCCAGGCAATGGGCATACAGCGGCTTCAGGCCGGGGCCCTTGGCGAGGATCATATGCAGTGGCCGCGTCTGCATGGCCGGCTGGCTCAAGCCCAGGGCGCTGAGCAAGTCGGCAGTGCCGGCGCCCGCGCTCAATACGATGCGTTGGGCGCGAATCTCGCGGCCGTCCACCTTCAGGCCCACCAAGGTGCCGCCGTCGTGCAGCGGTTCGATGTGCTGCCCGGCGAGCAGGCTGTCACCGCCCAGTTGTGCCAGGCGCTCGATCACGCTCGGCACGTCCACCACCAGTTCGGCCAGGCGATAGACCTTGCCTTTGAAGCGCTTGTCTTGCAGAGCTGGCGGCAAATCGTCGCCTTTGACCTGATCCACACGGCCACGCACAGCCTTGCTGGCGAAGAAGCTGGTGAGATTGCCGGCGAGGGTGCCGGGGGACCACAGGTAGTGCGCCTGGGACAGTACGCGCACCCCGGACAGGTCCAGATCGCCGCTGCCGGCCAGGGCCTCGCGCCAGCGGCGCGGCATGTCGGCGATGGCTTCGGAGGCGCCGGTGAGGGCGCCGTGCAGGGCGTATTTGGCGCCGCCGTGAATGATCCCCTGGGACTTCACACTTTGTCCGCCGCCGAGGGTGGCGCTTTCTACCAGCACCGTGGAAAACCCCTGGCGGCGCAGGCGCGCGTTGAGCCAGAGGCCGGCTACCCCGGCGCCGACAATCAGAACGTCGGTGGAAATAGGCATGCGCGCGGGACCTCTGCGTTGGAAATGGGCGCGTAGTATAGCGCGCTGCGCTGCCTCATCAGTGCGACACGTTGGCCGCGACTCAATGCCCAGCCGTTTTCGAGAACAGCTGAATCACCACCACCCCCAGCACAATCAGGCCCATGCCCAGCATCGCCGGCAGGTCGAGCTTCTGCCCGTAGATAAACAGCGCCGCCACGCTGACCATCACGATCCCCATCCCGGCCCACACGGCATAGGCCACGCCCACCGGCACCGTGCGCACCACCAGGGTCAGCATCCAGAACGCCACGCCGTAGCCGACAATCACCAGCAGCAGTGGGATCGGCGTGCTCCAGCCCTTAATGGCTTTCATGGATACCGTGGCGATCACTTCCGAGCAGATGGCAATGGCCAGGTAGCAGTAGGCGGCATTCATAGGTCAATCCTCGGCGTAGGGCGGGTCAATAGGCCGGCATTTTAGCGGCTGCTTAGATGGGGTAAAGTCATTACCTATCAGTATGAGAGATAGGTTGCTCCATGAGCGTTCAATGGAATCTGGAACAAATGCGCTTATTTGTGAACGTTGCCGAGCAGCGTTCTTTTTCGGCGGTGGCGCGGGGGCAGCGCAAGGCGCAGTCGGCGGTCAGCAGTGGGATTGCAATGCTGGAGGCTGACCTGGGCGTGAGCTTGTTCGAGCGCAGCAGCGGCCGCCAGCCGCGGCTGACCGAAGCCGGCGCGGTGTTGCTCGAAGAGGCCCGGGAAGTGTTGCGCCAGTGCGAACGCCTTAACGGCCGTGCCTTGTCATTGATGCGCGGCGAAGAAGCCTGCCTGCGCCTGGCTCAGGACGAGGCCATGCTGTACCAGCCAGTGCTCGACAGCTTGGACGCCTTGGCCGGGCAATTTCCCAATCTGGAAGTGCAGCTTTCCAGTGCAGCCCAGGGCGATGTCGCACGCAAATTGGTGGAGCGCAAGGCTGACCTGGGCATGCTGTTCTATCACGATCAAATTCCCGAAGCGCTGGAGCGCCGCGTGGTGGGCAGTGTGGAGATGGTCACGGTCTGCGGGCGCCACCACCCGCTGGCGGCGCAGAATCGCGTGGATTGTCAGGGCCTGGCGCAATACCGTCAGTTGCTGATGTCGACCCAGACCAGTGTCTACCCCGGCAGTGAAGCCGCCAGCCCGCAGGTCTGGCGGGCCGACAGCTTCTACGTGCTGGCCGAATGGTTGATCCGTGGCCTGGGTTGGGCCTGGCTGCCCCGGCATGTGGTGCAATACCCCGCGTATCAGAACCTGATGGTCGAACTCGACAGTGAATGGACCCCGCCGGCGCTGGTGGTGGAGCTGGTCTGGCGGCGCGATGAACCCCTGGGGCCCGCCGCGAGATTTCTCGCTGAACGTTTTGCCGAGTGCCTGCGGGCGATCGACTGAAAAAGCCGATAAACTCCGCCGCCATGAATAGAACTCTCTACACCTGCCTGTTTTACCTGGCGCTGCCCTTGGTGGCTTTACGTCTGTGGCTGCGCGCGCGCAAGGCGCCGGCCTATGCCCAGCGCGTGGGCGAGCGGTTTTCCTACGGTTTGCCGGCGATGCAGCCGGGCGGTATCTGGGTGCACGCCGTCTCGGTGGGCGAAAGCATCGCGGCCGCGCCCATGGTGCGCGGGTTGCTGGCGCGTTATCCGGACTTGCCGATCACGCTCACCTGCATGACGCCCACCGGCTCCGAGCGTATCCAGGCCCTGTTCGCCAATGAGCCGCGCATCCAGCACTGCTATTTGCCCTATGACGTGCCGTGCGCGGCCAAGCGTTTTCTGGATCGCGTGCAGCCGAAACTGGCGGTGATCATGGAAACCGAGCTGTGGCCCAACCATATTCACGCCTGCGCCCAACGCGGCATTCCGGTGGCGCTGGCCAATGCGCGGCTGTCGGCGCGTTCGGCCAAGGGCTATGGGCGCTTCGCCAAGTTGACCGCACCGATGTTGTCCGAGATGAGCCTGCTTGCCGTGCAGACGCAGGCCGAGGCTCAGCGTTTCCTGAGCCTGGGCGCACGCCCCGAGACCGTGGAAGTGACCGGTTCGATCAAGTTCGACCTGACCATCGACCCGCAGTTGCCGGCCCGCGCCGCCGCGCTGCGTGCGCAATGGGGCGCCACTGAGCGGCCGGTGTGGATCGCCGCCAGCACCCACGCCGGCGAAGATGAAGTGGTACTTGCCGCCCATCGTCAACTGCTCGACAGCTACCCCAATGCGTTGTTGATCCTGGTGCCGCGCCATCAGGAACGCTTCGGGCCGATGTTCGATCTATGCCAGCAGCAAGGCTTCGCCACGGTTCGGCGCTCCAGCGGCGAGCCCGTCACGGCGCAGACATCGGTGCTGCTGGGCGACACCATGGGGGAGTTGCTGTTTCTGTACGCCCTGGCCGACAGCGCTTTCGTCGGCGGTAGCCTGGTGGCGACCGGAGGGCACAACCCATTGGAGCCGGCAGCGTTGGCGCTGCCGGTGATCATGGGGCCGCATGTGTTCAACTTCCTCGAAATCACCGCGATGATGCGCGAAGCCGGTGCGTTGCGCGAAGTGGATGATGCCGAAGGGTTGGCCGAAGCCGTGCGACAGTTGTTCGAGCTGCCCCAGGATGCCCGCAAGATGGCGCAGGCGGGGCTCAAGGTGATGCAGGCCAACCAGGGCGCGCTTGAGCGCTTGCTCAATGGTCTGGGCCGATTGATGGCGATTTGAAGAGAGAAAGGGGCTTGCCCTTGATGACGATCTGTCAGGTCAAATAGTGTTGGCTGTCTTGCGCTATCGGGGGCAAAGCCCCCTCACACATGATTTAGCAGCGTGATTAATTATTCGGGCGGGCCTTGAGCTGTTCGGCGGCGGCCTTGGCCAGGTCCGGCGGCAGGAAGTCGCGGTCCGGGTTGTAGTCAGCCTTGAGGTAGCGCGCCAGGTCCTGCAGATCCCCAGGGTTCAACGTGCCCGCGGCCTGCTTCAAACGCAGGTTGTCGAGGATGTAGTCGTAGCGGCTGTTGTTGTAGTTGCGTACCGAGGCATAGAGCTGGCGCTGGGCGTCGAGCACGTCGACGATATTGCGCGTACCCACCTGATAGCCGATTTCCGTGGCTTCCACCGCGCTCTGGTTGGAGATGATCGACTGGCGGCGCGCCTGTACCTGTTCCACATCGGTGTTCACCGCGCGGTGCAGGTTGCGTGTGTTTTCCACCACCTGGCGGCGCAAGCCTTCGCGTTGCTGTTCGGTCTGGCCCAGGCGCGAGTACGACTCGCGGACCTGCGAGCTGGTCAGGCCGCCGCTGTAGATCGGGATATTAAGGCGCAGGCCGATGGTGCGTTGTTCCACGTCGCCGCGATAGGGCGTGCCGAAGGCATTCGGGTTGCTGAACCCCAGCGCATCGTTATCGCCTTTTTCGTATTGCGCCACTGCGTCCAAGGTTGGCGCGTGACCGGCCTTGCGCTGCTTGAGGACTTCCTCGGCGGCGGTGACGGCATAGTTGCTGGCCAGCAAGTTGAGGTTCTGGCGCCCAGCGGTTTCGACCCAGGCCTTGGCGTCGTTCGGCAGCGGCGGCAACACCGGCAGCGTGTGGACAATGCCCTGGATCGAGTTGTACTGACGGTTGGTCAGGGTGATCAGTGCTTCAAACGCATCTTCTACCTGACGCTGCGCCAGAATCCGGTTGGCCCGCGCGGTGTCGTAGCTGGCTTGGGATTGCAGCACGTCGGTCTTGTCCGACAGGCCCACGTCGAAGCGCTCGTTGGACTGATCCAGTTGGCGTTTGAAGGCGTTCTCTTCGGCCTTGGTCGAGGCCAGGTTGTCCTGGGCGCGCAGCACGGCGAAGTAATTCTCGGCGCTCTGCAGAATCAGGTTCTGTTCGGTGGCCGACAGTTGCAGCGCTGCCTGTTCATTGGTGGCTTCAGCCGCCTGCAACTGGAACCAACGGTCGGCGCGGAACAGCGGCTGGCTGAGGGTCGCGCGCCAGGAGTGGGCATCGCGGTTGGCGGTGGCGGCCGGTGTGTCGATCTGGGTGCGTACATTGTTGATGTCGGCGCCGCCGGAGAGGTTCGGCAGCAAGCCGGCGCGGGCCTGAGGCACCACTTCTTTTTGCGCGCCGTATTGGGCACGGGCGGCGGCCAGGTCGGCGTTGTTATCCACTGCTTCCTGATAGACGCTGACCAGGTCGGTTCTGGCGGACAAGGGCGCTTCAGCTGCCCAGACCATTCCGTTGGTCGCACAAGACACGGCAATAGCCAGTGAGAGTTTGCGCAGCATGAGGCGATCCCTGAATAAATATTACGGTGATAATTCGACGGCCAAGGCTACGGCGACTGTTTCAGAGCGTCAAGCCTTGGGCAGTAGCCGAGTGTAGTGGCGCCGACCCGACGCAACAATCCTGCAATCATGCCATTCATCACGCTGAAAGCAGCACCATTGGCAATTTGCCCATTCCATGGTCTAGACTGGCCGCGTTCTTGTCGGGGTGCCTTGTTGGAAGGCTGAGATCGGTAAATACCGGATCCCGTTGAACCTGATCAGGTTAGCGCCTGCGTAGGGAACAAGATTTCTCGTCACCCGGCGAGTCCTCTTGTGCTTCGTCCGGGATGTTGTTCGTTTACCGAGCAGCCCTCGTGCGCCAAGCACAGCACTGGTTCCAGTGCGTCCGTCCGTCACAGGTTCGCTCCGACAAACATCCACCGCCTGGATAAGTTGGAGAGCCCGTGATGACTACAAAACTAAAAAATACCGTGCATTTGAGTGAATCGGCCAAGGTCGACTCTGGCTCCGTGCAGCCGTTTACCCGCTCGCAAAAAATCTACGTGCAGGGCACTCGCCCGGATATCCGCGTCCCCATGCGCGAAATCAGCCTGGACGTGACCCCCACCGATTTCGGCGGTGAAATCAACGCCCCTGTCACCGTGTACGACACCTCGGGCCCCTACACCGACCCCAATGTGATCATCGATGTGCGCAAAGGCTTGGCCGATGTGCGTTCGCCGTGGATCGAATCCCGTGGCGACACCGAACGCCTGGCCGGCCTGACCTCGCATTTCGGCCAGCAGCGCCTGAGCGATGCCGAGCTGACCGCCCTGCGTTTTGCCCATGTGAAGAACCCGCGCCGCGCCAAGGCCGGTGCCAACGTCACCCAGATGCACTACGCGCGCAAAGGCATCATCACCGCCGAGATGGAATACGTCGCCATCCGCGAGAACATGAAGCTCGAAGAAGCCCGGGCCAGTGGCTTGCTCGACCAGCAGCACGCCGGCCACAGCTTCGGCGCCAGCGTGCCGAAGATCATCACCCCGGAATTCGTGCGCGAAGAAATCGCCCGTGGCCGCGCAATCATCCCGGCCAACATCAACCACACCGAACTGGAACCGATGATCATCGGCCGTAACTTCCTGGTGAAGATCAACGGCAATATCGGCAACAGCGCCCTGGGTTCGTCCATCGAAGAAGAAGTGGCGAAACTCACCTGGGGCATCCGCTGGGGCTCGGACACGGTGATGGACTTGTCCACCGGCAAACACATCCATGAAACCCGCGAGTGGATCATCCGCAACTCGCCGGTGCCGATCGGTACCGTGCCGATCTACCAGGCCCTGGAAAAAGTCGGCGGCGCCGCCGAAGACCTGACCTGGGAGCTGTTCCGCGACACCCTGATCGAACAGGCCGAGCAGGGTGTCGACTACTTCACCATCCACGCCGGCGTGCTGCTGCGCTACGTTCCGCTGACCGCCAAGCGCGTCACTGGCATTGTGTCCCGTGGCGGTTCGATCATGGCCAAGTGGTGCCTGGCGCACCATAAAGAGAACTTCACCTACACGCATTTCGACGAAATTTGCGAAATTATGAAGGCCTATGACGTCAGCTTCTCCCTGGGCGACGGCCTGCGCCCCGGTTCGATTGCCGACGCCAACGACGCCGCGCAGTTCGGCGAGTTGGAAACCCTCGGCGAACTGACCAAGACCGCCTGGAAGCACGACGTGCAAACCATGATCGAAGGCCCCGGCCACGTGCCGATGCAGTTGATCAAGGAGAACATGGACAAGCAGCTCGAATGCTGCGACGAAGCGCCGTTCTACACCCTCGGCCCGCTGACCACCGACATTGCGCCTGGCTACGACCACATCACCTCCGGCATCGGTGCGGCGATGATCGGCTGGTTCGGTTGCGCCATGCTCTGCTACGTCACGCCCAAGGAACACCTGGGCCTGCCGAACAAGGATGACGTGAAGACCGGCATCATCACCTACAAGATCGCCGCCCACGCGGCCGACCTGGCCAAGGGGCATCCGGGCGCGCAGATCCGCGATAATGCCTTGAGCAAGGCGCGCTTCGAGTTCCGCTGGGAAGACCAGTTCAACCTCGGCCTGGACCCGGACACCGCGCGCTCCTACCACGACGAAACCCTGCCCAAGGACTCGGCCAAAGTCGCGCATTTCTGCTCGATGTGCGGGCCGAAGTTCTGCTCGATGAAAATCACCCAGGAAGTGCGTGAGTACGCGGCCAACCAGCGCATTGACGCGGTGGATGTGGACGTGGCCAAGGGCCTGGCGGAGCAGGCGGAGCGGTTCAAGCAGGAAGGCAGCCAGTTGTACAAGAAGGTCTAAGCCGCAGTCGGCGGTACCTGTACCGTCGTCTGCGGGGCAAGCCCCCTCCCAAATTCAAGTGTGGGAGGGGGCTTGCCCCCGATGGCTATCGCCCAAACAAAAAATGTCCCTCAGAGATACCCGCCTTGAGCACTCAATCGAGTACCTATTCCCCTGACATCGCGGTGCCTGCTGACAAAAGAGTCTTCGGCGCCCGCGACCTGTTTTCCCTGTGGTTCTCCCTCGGCATCGGCCTGATGGTCCTGCAGACCGGCGCATTGCTCGCGCCGGGCCTGGGCTTGTCGGGTGCCTTGCTGGCGATTTTCCTCGGCACTCTGGTCGGCGTGCTGTTGCTGGCCGCTGCCGGTGTGATCGGTAGCGACACCGGCTTGTCCGCCATGGCTGCGCTCAAGCTCAGCCTTGGGGCCAAGGGCGCCAGCCTGCCGGCGCTGCTCAACCTGTTGCAGTTGATCGGCTGGGGCTCGTTCGAAATCATCGTGATGCGTGATGCCGCCAGCCTGTTGGGCACGCGGGCGTTCAGCGAGGGCAGCCTGTTGGCCAGCCCGCTATTGTGGACGCTGTTTTTCGGTGGTTTGGCAACCTTGCTGGCGGTCAGCGGGCCGCTGACGTTCGTGCGCCAGATCCTGCGTAAATGGGGCATCTGGTTGCTGTTGGCGGCCTGTCTGTGGCTGACCTGGAACCTGTTCGCCAAGGCCGACCTCGGCGCACTCTGGGCTCAGGCCGGTGACGGTTCGATGCCCTTTGCGGTGGGGTTTGATATCGCCATCGCCATGCCGCTGTCCTGGCTGCCGCTGATCGCCGATTACTCGCGCTTCGGCAAACGCGCCAAAAGCGTATTCGGCGGTACCGCGCTGGGCTTTTTTATCGGTAATTTCTGGCTGATGAGCCTGGGCGTGGCCTACACCCTGGCGTTCGCGCCGAGCGGTGAAGTGAATGCGCTGCTGCTGGCATTGGCTGGGGCTGGACTGGGGATTCCGCTGCTATTGATCCTGTTGGATGAATCGGAAAACGCCTTTGCCGATATCCACTCGGCGGCGGTGTCCAGCGGGATGTTGCTGCGTTTGAAAGTCGAGCACCTGGCATTGGCCATCGGCGTGATTTGTACCCTGATCGCTTGCCTGGCGCCGCTGGCGCAGTACCAGAATTTCCTGCTGTTGATCGGTTCGGTGTTCGCGCCGCTGTTCGGTGTGGTGCTGGTGGACCATTTTGTCCTGCGCCGTCGCGGCCAGGGCGTACCGACTGCTCTGCGCTGGCCGGCGCTGTTGGCCTGGTTGGGTGGGGTTGCTACCTATCACTTGCTGGCCAACGTCTACCCGGATATCGGCGCGACCCTGCCGGCGCTGGTGCTGGCAGGGTTGCTGCAGTTCATGCTTGGGCGAGCCTTCAGCGGCGCGCGGGCACCAGTTCGGGTTTGAGGATGCCTTCCAGGCGCGAGTAAGGGATCTGCAACTCGACGTGGCCCAGGGCGTACGGTGCGATGGTCGAGGTCGGGTACTTGAGGATCACGCCGCCGTAGGTCAGCGCCACGTTCGGGGTTTTCTGGAAGGGGTAGGTCTTCACGAACTCCTGCTCCAGGCTCAGGCGGGTGCTGATCAGCCAGCTATTGTGGGCGACCTGGGCGGCTTTCCAGAACGCGTCTTCCTTGCCCGGCAGCAGCATGTCGGTCAGGGACAGGGCTTTTTGCTGCTGGCGCGAATAGTTGATGAACGCGCGACCCGGCTCGCCATGGGTGGCGCCTTGGTCCAGATAGCTGGACAGTTCGATGATCACCAAGCCGTCATGCTGCTCGCGTACCTTGGCTTGCAAATACATGCTGTTGCGCGGCGCGGCGGTTTTCAGGAACTGCTCGCGGTACGTTTCCAGGCTTGTGGGCAAAGGCTCGTTCGGGGTGGTGCGGGTCATGTCCAGCAGGCGCTGCTCGATCAAGGCGTCGAGCTTGGGCTCTTTGGCAAAGTGCACGGTGTCGATGTTCACCAGCGGGCAGTCGGCGCTGGCGCAGCCCGGCTTGCTCTGCTCGGTGGCGTCGCGAGTGGCTTCCAGCGGGGTGCGATAGCTCGGTTGGAACAGGCTTTGGCAGGCACCGAGGGTCAATGCGATGCAGGCCACGGAGGCAATCTTTAAGAGCGACATGGATGTCCTTCGTCTAACGATAAGAGCGAAATTTGTGGTGCTTCGACTGCCAGCGAGGCAGTCAGTTCGCCACTAAGCTATTTAGAGTGAGTTTGACGTCCGCCGTCTATCCCGGCAACCGGAAAGGGGCTGCACCAAGGGGCGCGAGCGCGTTAGGATGGCGCGAATCGCCCAGGCATAACGAGGAAGGGATATGACGGACATTGCAAAATCGACGCCGAGCACGATTGAAATCGTTAAGCGCGACAATGCCTACAAGGGCTTCTACCAACTCGATCGCGTGCAACTGCGCCACGAGAAATTCGATGGCGGCATGAGCCGGGTGATCAACCGCGAAGTCTTCGTCCGTCACGACGCCGTGTGTGTATTGCCCTACGATCCGCAGCGCGACGAGGTGGTCTTGATCGAGCAGTTTCGCGTGGGCGCCATGGGCCGCGCGGGCAACCCGTGGCTGGTGGAGATGGTCGCCGGCTTGATCGATAAGGATGAGCAACCGGAGGAGGTTGCGCACCGTGAAGCCGAGGAGGAAGCTGGGCTGACCTTCTCCGCGTTGTGGCCGATCACCAAGTATTTCCCGTCGCCCGGCGGCAGCACCGAGTTCGTCCACTTGTACCTGGGCCGTTGCGACAGCACGGGCGCAGGCGGCGTTCACGGCCTGGAAGAAGAAGCAGAAGACATCCGCGTCACCCGCTGGGCATTCGACGATGCTCTGCAAGCGGTGCGCGACGGCAGAATTTCCAACGCAGCCAGCATTATCGCCCTGCAATGGCTAGCGCTTAACCGCGCGGAAGTGAGGGGGTTATGGCAGTAAAGGCACGGGAACGTTATCGGGTCGACCTGATCGGGCTGCAAGCGGCCTGCGAGGCCAACTATGCGCGGCTGATGCGCTTGCTCCCCGACATGCGCCACGCCCCCGAGGCGCGGCGCATCGGCGTGACCCATGGCGACCAGATGCTCGGCGTACTGGCCCTGGAAGTCATCGTCAATTGCCCGTACACCACCACCCTGCGCGTGCGCCAGGAACACAGCCTGCCATGGTTGCCAGTGCCGCAGCTCGAAGTGCAGGTGTACCACGACGCACGCATGGCCGAAGTAATCAGCGCCGAACATGCGCGACGCTTTCGCAGCATCTATCCTTACCCGAATGTGTTCATGCATCAGCCCGATGAAAAAGCCCAGCTCAATGTGTTCCTCGGTGAATGGCTGAGTCATTGCTTGGCACTGGGGCACGAGTTCGAAGTCGTGCGGTAGATGTGAACTGCGTCTGCTTCCTTAGGTTTCCTCTTTGTGTCCTGCCCAGCATAATCGCGCCAACCGTCCATTTCTGTGATTGCCTTGGGAGAGCGCCTTGCCGAGCGTATCCACCGTGAGCCCCGACGCTTCGGCGTTGCTGGTGCAACTGTCCGACAGCCACCTGTTTGCCGAGGGCGACGCAACGTTGCTGGGCATGAATACCCGCGAGAGCCTGCAACGGGTGATCGAATTGGTGCGCGAGCAACAGCCGTCTATCGACCTGATGCTGGCCACGGGGGATCTGTCCCAGGACGGTACGCTTGAGTCGTATCAGCAGTTTCGCGCCTTGACCGCGGCCATCGACGCTCCCGCGCGCTGGATCCCCGGTAATCACGACGAACCGCTCATCATGGCCCAAGCCGCCGAGCACAGTGATTTGCTGGAACCGGTGGTCGATATCGGCCACTGGCGCATTACCCTGCTGGACTCCGCCGTACCTGGCTCCGTGCCGGGTTATCTGGAGGACCAGCAGCTGCAATTGCTCGCTCAATCCTTGAGCGAGGCGCCGGATCGTCATCACCTGGTGTGCTTCCACCACCATCCGGTGTCGTTCGGCTGCGCATGGATGGAGCCCATCGGCTTGCGCAACCCCGAGGCCCTGTTTGCCGTGCTGGACCGCTTTCCCCAGGTAAAGGCCGTGCTCTGGGGCCACGTGCACCAGGAGATCGACCGCGAGCGCAATGGCGTGCGCCTGCTGGCGTCGCCGTCCACCTGCATCCAGTTCGCGCCGGGCAGCGAGGATTTCAAGGTCAGCGAGCAGGCACCGGGCTATCGCTGGTTGCGTATGCATGCCGATGGGCGGTTGGAGACCGGGGTGGAGCGGCTTAAAGATTTCGCCTTTACCATCGATTACGGCAGCAACGGCTATTAAAGACCGTAAACACTCCTCATAACGGTGGGAGATAGCTTGCCCCCAGTTGGATCATCGGCTGCTCACGCCACCCCGATCCCTGTAAACTGCGCCTTTTTCGCGTAAGCATGGAGAGCCCGGCATGTCGGCTTCGATCCTGTATATCCACGGCTTCAACAGCGCGCCGGCGTCCAACAAGGCCAGCCAGTTGATGGGTGTGATGGACGCTCTGGGCCTGGCCGATCAGTTGCGCGTGCCGGCCCTGCATCACCATCCACGTCAGGCAATTCCTCAATTGGAACAAGCCATTGCCCAGTTGGGGCGGCCGCTGCTGGTCGGCAGCTCCCTCGGCGGCTACTATGCAACCCATCTTGCCGAGCGCCATGGCCTAAAGGCGCTGCTGGTCAACCCGGCGGTCAGCCCCCATCGGATGTTCGACGGTTACCTGGGCATCCAGAAGAACCTCTACACCGATGAAACCTGGGAACTGACCCAGGACCATGTGACGGCGCTGGCCGAGCTGGAAGTGCCGGCTCCCCAGGATGCTGCGCGTTATCAAGTGTGGTTGCAGACCGGCGATGAAACACTGGATTATCGCCTCGCCCAGCAGTATTACCGGGCCTGTGCCTTACGCATCCAGGCCGGTGGCGATCATGGTTACCAAGGGTTTGCCCGGCAACTGCCGGCGCTGCTCAGTTTTGCCGGCATTGGCGCAGATCAGTATCAATCCTTCGATTTCTCGGCACTGTAATTGCCTTGCAAACCGCAGGTTACTTTTTAATCGAACGACTCACGATGAGACCCCATGGCCACTCCCAGCGCTAGCTCTTATAACGCCGACGCCATCGAAGTCCTCTCGGGCCTCGACCCGGTGCGCAAACGCCCCGGCATGTACACCGACACCAGTCGGCCGAACCACCTTGCCCAGGAAGTCATCGACAACAGCGTCGACGAAGCCTTGGCCGGGCACGCCAAGTCGGTGCACGTCATTCTTCATGCAGACCATTCCCTGGAAGTGTCCGACGATGGTCGCGGCATGCCCGTGGACATCCACCCAGAAGAAGGCGTACCGGGCGTCGAGCTGATCCTTACCAAGCTGCACGCCGGCGGCAAGTTCTCCAACAAGAACTATCAGTTTTCCGGCGGCTTGCACGGCGTGGGGATTTCCGTGGTCAACGCCTTGTCCACCCTGGTGCGGGTCAAGGTCAAGCGCGATGGCAACGAGTACCAGATGACCTTCGCCGATGGCTACAAAGCCACCGACCTGGAAGTGATCGGCACCGTCGGCAAGCGCAACACCGGCACCAGCGTGTACTTCGCGCCGGACCCGAAATACTTCGATTCGCCGAAATTCTCCATCAGCCGCCTCAAGCACGTGCTCAAGGCCAAGGCCGTGTTGTGCCCGGGGCTGCTGGTCACCTTTGAAGACAAGGGCACCGGCGAGAAGGTCGAGTGGCATTACGAAGACGGCCTGCGTTCCTATTTGGAAGACTCGGTCAGCGACTTCGAACGCCTGCCCAACGAGCCGTTCTGCGGCAGCCTGGCGGGTAACAAGGAAGCCGTCGACTGGGCTCTGCTGTGGTTGCCCGAAGGCGGCGACAGCGTGCAGGAAAGTTACGTCAACCTGATCCCGACCGCCCAGGGCGGTACTCACGTCAACGGTCTGCGTCAGGGCTTGCTGGATGCCATGCGCGAATTCTGCGAATACCGCAGCCTGCTGCCGCGCGGCGTGAAGCTGGCGCCGGAAGACGTGTGGGAGCGCATCGCGTTCGTGCTCTCGATGAAGATGCAGGAGCCGCAGTTCTCCGGGCAAACCAAGGAACGCCTGTCGTCCCGTGAAGCGGCGGCGTTTGTCTCCGGGGTGGTCAAGGATGCCTTCAGCCTGTGGCTCAACGAGCATCCGGAACTAGGCCTTGCCCTGGCCGAGCTGGCGATCAACAACGCCGGGCGTCGCCTCAAGGCCAGCAAGAAAGTCGAGCGCAAGCGCATCACCCAAGGCCCAGCGCTGCCGGGCAAACTGGCCGATTGCGCAGGGCAGGATCCGATGCGCTCGGAACTGTTCCTGGTCGAAGGTGATTCCGCCGGCGGCTCCGCCAAACAAGCGCGGGACAAGGAATACCAGGCGATCCTGCCGTTGCGCGGCAAGATCCTTAACACCTGGGAAGTCGATGGCAGCGAAGTCCTGGCCAGCCAAGAAGTGCACAACATTGCCGTGGCGATCGGTGTCGACCCCGGCGCGGCCGACATGAGCCAGTTGCGCTATGGCAAGATCTGCATTCTCGCCGACGCCGACTCCGACGGCCTGCACATCGCCACCTTGCTCTGCGCGCTGTTCGTGCAGCACTTCCGTCCGCTGGTGGATGCCGGCCACGTCTACGTCGCCATGCCGCCGTTGTACCGGATCGACCTGGGCAAGGAGATCTTCTACGCCCTGGACGAAGCCGAGCGCGATGGCATCCTCGACCGTCTGGTAGCCGAAAAGAAACGCGGCAAGCCCCAGGTCACCCGATTCAAGGGCCTGGGCGAGATGAACCCACCGCAACTGCGTGAAACCACCATGGACCCGAACACCCGGCGCCTGGTGCAGTTGACCCTGGACGATTTCGCCGCCACCAGTGAAATGATGGACATGCTACTGGCGAAGAAGCGCGCCGGGGACCGCAAATCCTGGCTGGAATCCAAGGGCAACCTGGCCGAGGTTCTGGGCTGATGCGCACAGGCTTCGCCCTGGCGATCCTGATGTTGAGCGGGCTGGCAGCGACCACCGTCGCCGCCGCGCCCGTGGTGGAACTCAAACTCGTGTCCGAACACCCGGTGGACGGCATGCGCGGCGGCAACCTGTCGGGGCTGGCGCAGTGCGGTAACGAACTGTGGACGGTGTCCGATCGTGATGACGATCAGATCTATCGCCTGGATACCAGTGCGCCCACCTGGCAGGCCGAAGCGGTAAAGATCGAGGTGCCGCCGGTGCCGGACTCCGGCTTGCCCTGGGGGCTGCGCTCGCGTACCAAGGCTGCTTCGTTCATTCGCGGCGGTGACCTGGATTTTGAAGGCATCAGCTGTGATGGCATGGGTAATCAGTACATTGTCAGCGAAGCCCATGCCGCGGTGCTGAAGGTGCCGGTGAGCGGCGCGCCGGAATGGCTGAAAATCGCCCCCGGCATGGTGCGAGAGGCCCGCGCCAGCGGCATGTTGCTGCACTTCAATGCGTTGTTTGAAGGATTGGTGATCAACCCGGAAGGCAACCAGCTCTGGCTGGCGGCCGAGCGCGAGCGGCGCGGGCTGATCTCCATCAAGCGTGCGCAAAGCCTCTGGGATTGCGATGGCCCGTGCGTACTGCTGAGCGAGGCCGGCCAGGAAGTGCAGCCGGCCAAGTTCACCGATGCCAAGGCGGTGTCCAAGGATTTTGCCGACCTGGCGCTGTACAACGGCAAATTGTTTACCCTGGAGCGTAATGCGTTCCAGATTTGCCGGCGCGATGCGGTCACGGCCAAGGTCGAGCTGTGCTGGTCGTTCGCCGACGAAACCCTGACCCCCGAACGCCGCTACGCCCAGCCCTATGGCTTGGCCGAGGCGCTGGTCATTGACGACAGCGGGGCCTGGCTGGGCATCGACAACAATTTCGGCCCCCGGGCCGATGGTGAAAAACGCCCCATGGTCTATCGTTTCGCCGCCCCGGCCGGCGGCTGGAGCGCCCAGCCATGAATCGGCCCCTTTTTGAATCGAATCAGCGCAGCGGCAGTTCCGCTGCGCCTTACCCACTATTGATGAGGCCCGCATGAGTGACATCCTTGCAGACAGTTTAGATGGCGTAGAACGCCGGTCGCTGGCTGACTTCACCGAAAATGCCTACCTCAACTACTCCATGTACGTGATCATGGACCGTGCCTTGCCGCATATCGGCGACGGCCTGAAGCCTGTGCAACGGCGCATCATCTACGCCATGAGTGAGTTGGGCCTGGATGCCGACTCCAAGCACAAGAAGTCGGCGCGTACCGTCGGTGACGTGCTCGGTAAATTCCACCCCCACGGCGACTCGGCTTGCTACGAAGCCATGGTGCTGATGGCGCAGCCGTTCAGCTATCGCTACACACTGGTAGACGGCCAGGGTAACTGGGGTGCGCCGGACGATCCCAAGTCCTTTGCCGCCATGCGTTACACCGAAGCCCGTCTGTCGCGTTACTCCGAGGTGCTGCTCAGCGAGCTGGGCCAGGGCACGGCGGATTGGGGGCCGAACTTCGACGGCACCCTCGACGAACCCCTGGTGTTGCCGGCACGTTTGCCGAATATCCTGCTCAATGGCACCACCGGTATCGCGGTGGGCATGGCCACTGACGTGCCTCCGCACAACCTGCGCGAAGTAGCCACCGCCTGCGTGCGCCTGCTGGATGAGCCGAAGGCCACCGTGGAGCAGCTCTGCGAGCATATCCAGGGGCCGGACTACCCGACCGAAGCGGAAATCATCACGCCGCGCGCCGATTTGCAGAAGATGTACGAAACCGGCAAGGGCTCGGTGCGTATGCGCGCCGTGTACCACGTCGAGGATGGCGACATTATCGTCACCGCGCTGCCGCACCAGGTGTCCGGCGCCAAGGTGCTGGAGCAGATCGCCGCGCTGATGCAGGCCAAACCGTCGA
Organism: Pseudomonas sp. S4_EA_1b; assembly: GCF_016307435.1. Classification (NCBI taxonomy): domain Bacteria; kingdom Pseudomonadati; phylum Pseudomonadota; class Gammaproteobacteria; order Pseudomonadales; family Pseudomonadaceae; genus Pseudomonas; species Pseudomonas sp. S4_EA_1b. The sequence goes on from NZ_JAEILC010000026.1 coordinate 120,277, forward strand.
AACTGCCGCAGGTCGCCGACTTGCGTGACGAGTCCGACCATGAAAACCCGTGCCGCATCGTGATTATCCCGACCAATAGCCGGGTCGATCATGAAGTGCTGATGCAGCACTTGTTTGCCAGCACCGATCTGGAGTCCAGCTACCGCGTCAACGTCAACATCATTGGTCTGGACGGCAAGCCGCAGTTGAAGAACCTGCGCAACCTGTTGGTGGAGTGGCTGGAGTTCCGGATACAAACTGTTCGGCGCCGCCTGCAGTTCCGTCTGGACAAGGTCGAGCGCCGTCTGCATCTGTTGGACGGTTTGTTGATCGCTTACCTCAACCTGGATGAAGTGATTCATATCATCCGCACCGCCGAGCATCCGAAGGCCGAGCTGATCGCTCGTTTCGACCTGAGCGAGATTCAGGCGGACTACATCCTGGACACCCGCCTGCGTCAGTTGGCGCGTCTGGAAGAGATGAAGTTGCGTGATGAGCAGGATGCCTTGCTCAAGGAACAAGCCAAACTGCAAGCCCTGCTGGGTAGCGAAGCCAAGCTGAAAAAGCTGGTGCGTAGCGAACTGATCAAAGACGCCGAAACTTACGGCGATGACCGCCGCTCGCCTATCGTCGAGCGCGCCGAAGCGAAAGCTCTGACAGAAACCGAGCTACTGCCCAACGAGAAAATTACCGTCGTTCTGTCGGAAAAGGGTTGGGTTCGCTCCGCCAAAGGGCATGATATTGACGCCACTGGCCTGTCGTACAAGGCCGGTGACGGGTTCAAGACCGCAGCCGCTGGGCGTTCCAACCAGTTTGCGGTGTTTATCGACTCCACCGGGCGCAGTTACTCGGTGCCGGCCCATACCTTGCCGTCGGCACGGGGGCAGGGCGAGCCGCTGACCGGGCGTCTGACACCGCCACCGGGGGCAAATTTCGAGTGTGTGCTGCTACCGGACGATGACGCGCTGTACGTGATTGCGTCCGATGCGGGATATGGCTTCGTGGTCAAGGGGGAAGACCTGCAAGCCAAGAACAAGGCGGGCAAGGCGCTGTTGAGTCTGCCCAACAACGCCAAAGTGATCCTGCCGCGGCCGGTGCAGGACCGTGAGAACAACTGGCTGGCGTCGGTCACTACCGAAGGGCGTCTGCTGGTGTTCAAGATCAGCGACCTGCCGCAGTTGGGCAAAGGTAAAGGCAACAAGATTATTGGAATCCCCGGGGAGCGGGTGGCCAGTCGCGAAGAGTACGTGACCGACATCGCCGTGATTCCGGAAGGTGCAACCCTGGTGCTCCAGGCAGGTAAGCGCACCTTGTCGCTGCGCCCTGACGACCTTGAGCACTACAAGGGCGAGCGTGGCCGCCGGGGTAATAAATTGCCTCGTGGCTTCCAGCGGGTGGATGCTTTGTTGGTTGAAACGCCCGTTTAAGGCGTTTTAGAGCCCTCGATCTACGATTTAACCCGTAGATCGACGCTTTGGCGCTGGAGTCATGGCGCATATTCACGGATGATATGGCCTCTTCAGCGCCGGCGTGGCCGAGCGTGTACAGGTTATTTTTTAGTATTACATTGTGGTTCGCCTTGTGGCAGCCACCTGGATGGGATGATGACTGCTCCACGCCTTCCTTTTATTTTTATGCTCGCTGGCCTTTTGGGGCTGGCGGGTTGCAGCACACATCAACCGGTGTCGCTGTACCAGCTGGACAGCGGAAGTCCGGCTCAGCCAGCTCAAACCGCCGGCATGGCGGTATTGCTGGGGCCGGTAATCGTCGCCGACTACCTGCAACGCGAGACCCTGCTGCAACGTCAGAACGACGGCAGCCTGCAAGGTTCCACCGATGGCCGTTGGGCGGGCAGTTTATCGTCCGACATCAACCAGCTGATGCTGCGCCAGGTGGCCGGTCAGTTGGACAGCCAACGTGTGGTCCTCGCCCCCGCGCCTGCCGGCTTTACGCCGGACGTGCAGGTGCTGCTGACAATCACTCGGTTGGACTCGGGCACTTCGCAACCGGCAATTCTCGATGCGCAGTGGCGCTTGATCGACCGCCGTGGTCAGGTGCGTGACAACCGCATCGTGCACTTGCAGGAACAGCACACCGGCAGCACCGCGTCCCAGGTCCAGGCCCAGGGCGTGCTCTTGCAGCACTTGGCGCAGCAACTGTCTGTGGCGCTCAAGCCATTGGCCAACCAGCCCCCGATTGCCGCCGAGGCCCCGCGCAAACAAGCGCCGGCCCAGGCCAAGCCGGTTGCTCCGGAAAAGCCCAAGATGCCGATGGCCACGCCGATTCGTACCGATATGGAAGTGTTCAGGTTTTGATCTGAATGCCACACAAACAAAAGGCCCGCTGATTCAGCGGGCCTTTTGTTTGTGTGCGATTTACTTGAAGTATTTAGGGATCCAAATGTGGGAGGGGGCTTGCCTCCGATAGCAGTGGGTCAGTCAGACCAGCTGTCACTGACACATCGCCATCGGGGGCAAGCCCCCTCCCACACTGATTTTGCGGTTTGCTTTAAGGCTTTGTGCGGGTCTCGTGCATCCGCGCTAACTGACGCTCCAGCATCGACGGATACGGCTCCATCAAACGTTCCACACAGCTTGCGCCTTCGGGGCTGGCAATCGGGCGGATACGGGCGCGCTGGCGAATCAGCGGGTCTTCGCTGATCTTGCGCTCCACCAGCAGCAGGTTACGGCTGTGTTGGGACAAGGCCAGCGCGTCCTGGGCGATTTCGGTGAGCAGCAGGTCGATCTGGCTCATGCCGAACAGATCGTCGCCCACTGTCAGGCCCAGTTGCAGTTGCAGGGTGATGCCACTGTCCGCCACTTCGATCTGCAGGGCATGGCCCAAGGCGCGCAGCAGCTCGCCGCAGCAGATGGCGTTGGTCAGGTAGTCTTCACCGCTGTCTTCGCTGTGGAACAGCATCAAGGTGCTGCCATCGTTGAGGGTGTGCAGTTCGCTCTGGTACAGCGAAGCGGCCTGGTCGAGGCAGTCGCGGTAGCGCTCCAGCAATTCCGTCAGGCGTGCGCGGGGCAAGCGACGCAGTTGGTCCTGGGCGCCGAGTTGTACGGCCAGTACCGCGCTGTGCTGAGGCTCGGCGTTTTTCGCCGGCACCGCTTTGGGCACGACGGCCGGGCTGCTGGCCGCGGTATCGCGCAGATCAGCGAACGGGTCTTCGTCGTCCAACTCATCCTCTTCGGCGATAAGTGCCCTGCGTGTCGCCGGCTTGAGACCCGCCACCGGCGGCTTTTCGTCGAAGCCCGGATCGCGCAGGTCGCGTACTTCGAATTCGGGTTCGTCGTCGTAATCGGTGTCGTCGAATTCGGGTTCCGGTTCAACTTCGCGAACCACCGGCTCCGGGGCGAAGCTGGCGTGGAGTTGGCGGGCAAGGTCGCCGATTTCATCCTGGCGGTCGGTGGCCGGAGTGTGTTCGTCGATATTCCGCAGCCAGATGCGCAGTTGCATCAGCGGTGTCGAGATATGCCGACCCAGGCGCAGGCTCAAGGCCAGGGCCAGGGCCAGCAGAATCGCGCTCAGGATGCCCATGCTTTGCAGGCTGATGGTCATCGGCTGTTGGAATTGCTGCATATCCAGGCTGATGCGCAACTGGCCGGCTTTCACATCTTGAAAGGTGATATTGCTTTGATACAGGCCTTCGGCCTCACCCAACAAGCCGTTCTTCGGGCGCTGGCCGGCTTCGGCCATGATCCGGTTGTCGACGCTGTAGATGGCGGCGTGAGCCACCAGCGGGTTCTTGGTGAGGTTATTGAGCAGCACGTTGAGACTGAGGATGTCGTTGGACACCAGCAGCTCGGTCGCCGAGGTGGCGGTCTGGGTGGTCAAGCTTTCGCCCAGGGCGTCGGCTTGCTCGTGCATGGCCTGTTTGAACTGCAAACCCATTACGCAGGCGTAGATCACCAGGGCCAGGGCGACCAGGATCACGTTATGGCTGGCGATGCGTAATGCGATCGGTACACGGCGGTGGCGCAGTGCCCGGAAGATCAGCAGGAAGAAGTTGTCGGTTTTTACTGGCGTGGGCCGGTTCACTTGAGCTCGGCTCTTGGTCCGTGAAGTTGACGCGCAGTATAGCGACAGGCCCATGACCGGCAAAGCGCTGGCTGTGCCCGATGGTCACTGAAAGTGGGTAGAATGCGGTTTTTTTCCAGCCTGGGGGTGCGCCTTGCGCGAAATTGTCCTGATTAACATCACTGGGGAAGACCGCCCGGGTCTTACCGCTGCCATTACCGGTGTGCTGGCCCAGGGTGGTGTGAACATTCTCGACATCGGCCAGGCCGTGATCCACGACACCCTGTCGTTCGGCATCCTGGTGGAAATTCCCAGCAACGAGCAGTCATCGTCCGTGCTCAAGGACATCCTGTTTACCGCGTACAAGCTGGATCAACAGGTACGTTTCACTCCGGTATCCGAAGCGGACTACCAGCATTGGGTGGCCGGCCAGGGCAAGAAACGCCATATCGTCACGTTGTTGACCCGCAAGGTCACCGCTGAACAACTGCAGCGCGTCAGCTCCATCACCGCGCAATACGGCTTGAATATCGACCACATCGACCGTCTGTCGGGGCGCATGCCATTGGACACGCCGGCCGACCAGGGCAAAGGCTGCATCGAGTTTTCCGTGCGTGGCGAGCCGGCTGACCCGCAGGCCCTGCGCGCGGAATTCCTCAGCGTCGCTCAGGAGTTGAATGTCGATATCGCCTTCCAGGAAGATTCGCTGTTCCGCCGCAACCGCCGCCTGGCGGTGTTCGATATGGACTCCACCTTGATCGAAGCCGAAGTCATCGACGAACTGGCCAAGGCTGCCGGTGTGGGCGATCAAGTCAGCGCCATCACTGAGCGTGCCATGGCCGGCGAGCTGGACTTCCGCGCCAGCTTCAAGGAGCGCTTGGCACTGCTCAAAGGCCTGGATGTGAGCGTGCTGGATTCCATTGGCGCTTCCCTGCGCCTGACCGAAGGCGCCGAAACCCTGTTCGCCGAACTCAAGCGCCTGGGTTACAAAACCGCGATCTTGTCCGGCGGCTTTACCTACTTCGCCAAGCAATTACAGGCCAAACTGGGCATCGATTACGTATTCGCCAACGAGTTGGAAGTGGTCGACGGCAAAGTGACCGGCGTGGCGGTCGAGCCGATTGTCGACGCGCAACGCAAGGCCGACCTGCTCAAGGAGCTGGCGCACAAGGAAGGGTTGCGTCTGGAGCAGACCATCGCGGTAGGCGACGGTGCCAACGATTTGCCGATGCTGGCGATTGCCGGGTTGGGCGTGGCGTTCCGGGCCAAGCCGCTGGTTAAACAGTCGGCCAAGCAGGCCATTTCGACCCTGGGGTTGGACGGTGTGCTGTATCTGCTGGGCTTTCGCGACCGCGACGGTCAGCTCTGACGGTCAGAAATGTAGGAGGGGGCTTGCCCCCGATAGCGGTAGATCAGTCACTTTGATGTTGACTGATACTCAGCTATCGGGGGCGAGCCCCCTCTCACATTAGATCTCTGCAAATATTGGATCAGGCTTTCGGCAGGCCGATCCCTTGACCCATCTGCACCGGCGAACCGGCCAGCAGCGCTTCTGACCACTGCACTTGATCCGGCCCGAACAGCACGATCGCGGTGGAACCCAACTTGAAACGTCCCAGCTCCGCACCTTTTTCCAGGTGGATCGGCGCGCGGGCGGCTTCGTCATAGCGGAAGGTTTTCAGCTCGCGCTTGGGGGGCGTAACCAGGCCGGCCCACACGGTTTCAATCGACGCCACGATCATTGCGCCCACCAGCACCACAGCCATCGGGCCGCGTTCGGTGTCGAACAGGCAGACCACTCGCTCGTTACGCGCAAACAGCTCCGGCACGTTTTCGGCGGTGGTCTGGTTGACCGAGAAAATCCGCCCCGGCACATAGACCATCTCGCGCAGCGTGCCGGCCAGCGGCATGTGCACGCGGTGATAGTCCTTCGGCGACAGGTAAATAGTGGCGAAATCGCCGCCCATGAAAGGCGCCGCCATGGCAGCATCGCCGCCCAGCAATTCCAATACGCTGAAGCTATGGCCTTTGGCCTGGAACACACGGCCATGCTCGATCGGGCCCAGTTGGCTGACTGCGCCGTCGGCGGGGCTCAGCACGGCGCCGGGAGTGGGGTCGAGTGGGCGCGCGCCGTCTTTCAAGGCACGGGTGAAGAACGCATTGAAGTGCTCATAAGCGGTCACGTCCTCCACCAGTGCCTGGGACATATCCACTTGATAGCGCTTGGCGAACCATGTGGTGAAGGCATTTTTGAACCAGCGCACGCGGCACTCGGCCACGCAACCGGCCAGACGCGACAGCAAATGGTGCGGCAGCAAGTACTGGCTGAGGATAAACAACTGCTTTTTCATAACTGTCCTTAAACCTTAAGTCTTTTCAACGGGCGTGTCGGGGTGATTGCCCCATTCGCCCCAGGAACCGGCATAACCTTTGACTCGCGGATAACCGAGCGCCTTGGCCACCAGGTAGGTGAAGCCAGAGCGATGGTGAGTCTGGCAATGGGTGATGATTTCTTTGTCGGGCGTCAGGCCCAGTTTTTCAAGAATCTGTGGCATGTCGCGGCGGATGCGCAGGTTGCGCGCCTTATCCATGCCGTCAGTCCATTCGAAGTTGACCGCGCCGGGGATGTGCCCGCCCTTGGCCGCGAGCACCTTCTCGCCGGAATACTCCAGCGGGCCGCGCGCGTCCCAGATGCCCAGGTCGGCGGCGCCAAGACGGCTTTGCAGGTATTCGCGGGTGGCGGTCGGGCCATCATGCAGCGTGAGGCTGACCGGGCCGCCGGCCGACGGGGGGACGTCGGTGGAGACGGGCTGGCCGTCTGCCAACCATGCCAGCAGGCCGCCGTCGAGATAGTGGTATTTCTGATGGCCGATCACGTCGAGCAACCAGATAAAACGCCCGGCCCAGCCGCCGCCTTCGTCGTCGTAGACCACGTAGGTCGCATCCGGCGTGTGGCCGAGTTCGCCAAACAGCTTTTCTAGGTCGGCCTTGTTCGGCAGCAGGCCCGGAGCCGGCGGTTGGCCCAGTTGGGTGCGTTTGGGGTCAACGAAGTGCGCGCCGGGGACATGCCCTTCGGCGTAGCGGGCGGCGCTGGTGAGGTCCACCACGATCAGGTGTTCGGCACCCAGGCGACTTTGCAGGTCGGCGGATTCGATCACCAGCGGCAAGCCAGAGAAGTCAGGCATGTGAGGTCTCCTGGGCGTAAAAGTTGGCGATAAAGGACGGCGATTGTAGCGCAAGCATCAGGCGCCGCGGTTGGTAAAGCAGTGCAGGGCCTTTTCGATGCATTGAGCGGTTTTGCCGAACGCCTGCACGGTGGTTTCCGAGAACGGACCGCCGCCCTGGTCGGCCACCATCAGCATCACGACTTTGCCGTTGCAGCTCAGGGAGCGCAGCAGCAAGTGTTCGCCATTGAACAGGCGGCGCAGGATCGGCGGCAGCAGCGCGGAGAACTGCGCGTGGTTGTCCGGTGTGAAGCGCACCTGGGCGGATTTCTCCAGCAGACGCTGGAGCATTGTGCTGTGGACCACATCCAGGCTCAGGTTGGCGGCATCCTTGGGTAGGCCGTCAACCTGATGCACGCGCAGGGTGCTTTGGGCGCGGTCGGTCATCAGCAGCATCACCCGTTGCATGCCGCTGGCGACCAGCGCCTCTTTGGCGCAGGTGGTCAGGTGCATGGCGTTGGCAAAGCGGCTCGGCTCCATCAGCAGTTCGGTGCAGCGGCTGCGCCACACGGCCAGCGCCTCGGCGGTGGGCGGCGGGGCGGGCAGTAAACCACGGTGGATCTTCTGCACATGCCACGGCCAGATCAACGACAGCGCCGGGTGCCAAAGGTCGGGCATCAGCGTGGTGCGGGCGCTGGTCACTGCCTGTTGATGGACTTGCTGCTGCACTTCGGCCAAGGGTTGTTGCAGGTACAAAGCGGTGAGGAATTGCCAACGCTGCGTGTGCGGGCAGGTCCAGGATTCTTGGGCGGACATCGCTAGGCCATTGGCCAGCAGTACGGTGTTGGCCGGCTGGTTCAGCCAGCGGCGCAAATGGGGGGCGGCGTCCAGCAATTGCTGTTGGTGCAGCGGGTCTTCGTCACGGGCGATACGCAGCGCCTTGACCAACATGCGTTGCTCATTCAGCAGCAGGGTATAACCCTGGGATACCCACATTGGCAGGTGCCAGGCTTCGGTCAGGCCGATGCACAAGTCCAGCAGGCGTACGCCGAATAACTGCTGTTCAACCACGCGCGCCGACTCACCCTTGTGGATAACCCGCAGCTCCCATTCTTCCAGCAGCTTGGGATAAACCACCGCCATCGGCCACAGCGGCGATAAAAACAGCAGGCTGCCCCAATGAATGTCTTGCCACAGTCGCGCCAATCGGCTGCCAAACAGACCGTTGGCTTGCTGCGAGGCGTGCTGACTGACCAACAATAGCTGGCGCAACGCCACGGGAATGTCTTGGTCGGGCACCGACGGCAAGCGTGCCAGCAGTTCCTCGGCGCGCTTGAGGCCCAGGCGGTTGAGTGCCACTTCGAGGTTTTCCGCCGGTTCGGCTAGGCTGCCATGGGTATGGCTGTTGGCCTCGCGCATCACGCTGAGCACCAGCGCCGGGCTGTTTTGCATCAGCTCGGCAATATCTCGCAACGAACTGCGGTTGTCGCGGATGGCTTTGCACACACGGTCGTGGCTGGTCTGTGGAACGGGCAGGCGCACCTCGTCCAGACGCTTGATCCAGTCGGGGAGGGAAGCAGGTTTTGCAGTTGGGTCGATTTTTTGTTTGGCCATGGTAGGGGCGCGATCATCACTTGCGGTCAACACGCCCAGAGCGGGCCGAACTGGCTTTTCGCCTTAACGGGCTATAGTCTGGCGCAGTTTTGCCGATAAGTAGAACAAGAGTTTTTCAGTTCCCCCAAATATGTCCATGAACCTGACGGCGCAAGTACTCATCTCCTATGGCTAAAATTATCGGCATCATCGTCGTCCTCGCGAGCGTGCTCGGCGGTTACGTCCTTTCCCACGGTAAGATCGCCGCGCTGATCCAACCTTTCGAAGTGATGATCATCGGCGGGGCGGCATTTGGTGCATTCCTGCAAGCCAACCCTGGGTACATGACCATGCACGTGGTCAAGAAGTCCCTGAGCATGTTCGGCTCGCGCTTCTCCCACACGTTCTATCTGGAAGTGCTGGGCCTGGTCTACGAGATCCTCAACAAGAGCCGCCGCGAGGGCATGATGGCCATTGAGGCCGACATCGAAGACGCCGCCGCCAGCCCGATTTTCGCCAAGTACCCGGCCGTGCTCAAAGACGAGCGCATGACCGCCTATATCTGTGATTACCTGCGCATCATGTCCTCCGGCAACATGGCCCCCCATGAGCTGGAAGGGTTGTTCGATATGGAACTGTTCAGCCTCAAAGAAGAACTGGAGCACCCGTCTCACGCGGTGACCGGCATCGCCGACGGCATGCCCGGCTTCGGTATCGTGGCGGCGGTACTCGGTATCGTGGTGACCATGGCCTCGCTGGGCGAGGGTGATCAGGCGGCCATCGGTATGCACGTAGGTGCGGCCTTGGTGGGTACCTTCTTCGGTATTCTCGCGGCTTACGGTTTCTTCGGTCCGCTGGCGACTTCCCTGGCCCACGACGCCAAGGAAGAGATCAACCTGTACGAATCGATCAAGGCCAGCCTGGTGGCGTCCGCTTCCGGCATGCCGCCTTCGCTGGCGGTGGAGTTCGGTCGCAAGGTGCTGTACCCCAAGCATCGCCCAAGCTTCGCCGAGCTGGAACAAGCGGTTCGCGGTCGCTAAGCCATGGAAAACAACCAGCCGATAATCATCAAGCGCGTCAAGCGCTTCGCTGCGGGGCACCATGGTGGTGCCTGGAAAATCGCCTTCGCCGACTTTGCGACGGCGATGATGGCGTTCTTTCTGGTGCTGTGGCTGATGTCTACCGCCACGCCTGAGCAGAAGATCGCCATCGCCGGCTACTTCAAAGACCCCATCGGTTTCTCGGAAAGCGGCACGCCCTTTGTGATCGACCTGGGCGGCTCGCCTCAACTGGCGCCTGAACGCACCATCAACCCGGAAGTGAAGACCGAGGCGCCTCAGGAGAAAATCCCGATTGAGCGCGATACGGTCGAGGCTATGGCCGAGCAGGTTGAACAGGAGCGTCTTGAGCTGTTACTGCAAGAGCTGCAGAACAAGGTTGAGGAAAATCCACAGCTGCTGAAGTTCAAGGACCAGATTTCGTTCGAAATCACGCCGGACGGCTTGCGCATCCAGATCACCGACGCCGCCAACCGGCCGATGTTCGATTCAGGCAGTGCGCGTTTGAAGCCGTACTTCGAAGACATCCTGCTGGCCATGGCCGATACCATCAAAGCGGTGCCGAACAAGATCAGCATCAGCGGCCATACCGACGCTAAGCCTTATGCGGGCCAGGGCGACTTCGGCAACTGGGAGCTTTCTGCCAACCGCGCCAACGCGGCCCGTCGTGCCCTGGTGGCCGGCAGCTACCCAGACGCGCAAGTGGCGCGAGTGGTGGGTTTTGCCTCTTCGCAACTGTTTGATGCGAAGGACCCGTTCAACCCGATCAACCGGCGCATTGACATCGTTGTGCTGACCAAAAAGGCTCAGCGTGCGATCGAAGGCGATCAACCCCCGCCGATGCCGGCTCCAGGCGCTGGCGCGCCAGGTGACGTACCGTCTGACCCGAACGCTATCCCGCCAGGGCAGGAGCCGTTGCCGGCCCATGAACTGCGGCAGAAATTGAATCTGTTCGATGACGGTGGGGTGAAAGACCCGACGGTGCCCAAAGCGGGCTCTTAAGCTGTATATGCAAAGGCCGCGATCATCGCGGCCTTTTCACATCTTCCTCGCAGGGCAAGGAACCGGTCAGTAACTGCTCTCAGGCAAGCTCGCAATGATCGACCGATAGCTGTTCATCCGCTGCTGTTGCACGCGGCCATCTTCCAGGGCCTTGAGCAGGGCACAGCCCGGTTCGCGGTCGTGCTTGCAGTCACGGAAGCGGCAGGTGCCGATCAGATCGTTGAATTCGATAAAGCCGGCTTCCACATCGCGGCGGCTGACGTGGCCGAGGCCGAATTCGCGGATACCTGGGGAGTCGATCAGCTCACCGCCGCCGGGGAAGTGAAACAGTCTCGCGGTGGTGGTGGTGTGGGTGCCCTGGCCGGACAGCTCCGACAGCGGCCCTACTCGGGTGTCGACTTCCGGCAGCAGGCTGTTGACCAGCGACGACTTGCCGACGCCGGACTGGCCTACGAACACGCTGATGCGCCCGTCCAACTGTTGTTGCAGTTGTTCCATGCCATTGCCGTGATGGGCCGAGACTTCCAGCACCGGGTAGCCTAGGGTGCGGTAGACCGCCAACAACGCATTGAGCGCCGGAGCATTCTGTTCGTCGATCAGGTCGAATTTGTTCAACAGCAGCAGTGGGCGAATGCCAGCGTGCTCGGCGGCCACCAGGTAGCGGTCGATCAGGTTGGCATGGGGCTCGGGCAGCGGCGCGAAAACAATCACGATCATGTCGACGTTGGCCGCCACCGGCTTGAGCTGGCCGCGACTGTCGGGGCGGCGCAGTTCAGTGCTGCGGGGCAACTGGGCGACGATCACGCCGATCCCCTGGTTGCCAGCACGCCAGACCACGCGGTCGCCGGTGACCAGCGCCGGCAGGTTGGCGCGCAAGTGACAACGGAACACCTGACCGGCGAGTTCGCCTTCCAGCGCCTCGACTTCGACCTGCACGCCAAAGTGCGCGATCACCAGACCCGTTTGTTCGGGGCCCAGGTCGCCGCCCTCAAGCGCTTCCACGGCGGAGGATTCACGTTTGGCGGCGCGGGCAGCGCGTTCGCCTTGAATCTTTTCGATGCGCCAGTTTTGGCGACGGTTGAGCTGGCGTTTGGCCATTGGTGTTCCGTATCGATAATGCAAAGGTTTGGGTGAAACGGTCGCGAGTCTAGCACGCCCCCGCCTGCTAAACTGCGCAGCTACGCCAAGGTGCCAAGAGAAACGAGCCATGCAAAACCCACAGAACCTGATTTGGATCGATCTGGAAATGACCGGTCTGAACCCCGACACCGACGTCATCATCGAGATGGCGACGATTGTTACCGACAGCAACCTCAATACCTTGGCCGAAGGTCCGGTGATCGCCATCCACCACAGCGATGCGGTGCTAGCCACCATGGATGAGTGGAATACCCGCACCCATGGCAATTCCGGCCTGACCCAGCGCGTGCGCGACAGTCGCATCAGCATGGCCGAGGCTGAAGCCCAGACCATCGCCTTCCTGGAGCAGTGGGTACCCAAGGGCAAGTCGCCGATCTGCGGCAACAGCATCTGCCAGGATCGTCGCTTCCTTTATACCCATATGAAAGCGCTGGAAAGCTACTTCCATTACCGCAACCTGGACGTGTCCACACTCAAGGAACTGGCTGCGCGCTGGGCGCCGGAAGTCAAAGACAGTTTCCACAAGGGCAGCACTCACCTGGCGCTGGACGATATTCGCGAATCGATTGCCGAACTGCAGCATTACCGCAAGCACTTCATCAAGGCTTGAAACGGTTTCTTACCGTGTCCGGGCTTCCTGTGGTGAGCGGGCTTGCCCCGCGCTGGGCTGCGTAGCGGCCCCACTGCTGTTGCCGCATTTTTCCCTATAGATATCGTCGCCAAGTATTTGGGGCTGCTGCGCAGCCCGGCGCGGGGCAAGCCCGCTCACTACAAGGATCGCCACCATGCTGCTGATGCTCTACCTCATTGCCATCACCGCCGAAGCCATGACCGGCGCCTTGTCCGCCGGTCGACGCGGCATGGACTGGTTTGGCGTGGTGTTGATTGCCTGCGTGACGGCGCTGGGGGGCGGTTCGGTGCGGGATGTGTTGCTTGGGCACTACCCGCTGACGTGGGTCAAGCACCCTGAGTACCTGGTGCTGACCTCGGTGGCCGCGCTGGTGACGATCTTTATCGCGCCGCTGATGCGACGCCTGCGCTCGGTATTCCTGGCCCTGGACGCCGTGGGCCTGGTGGCGTTCACCTTGATTGGCTGCATGACCGCCCTGGAAATGGGGCACGGCATGCTGGTGGCGTCGGTCAGCGGTGTGATCACCGGGGTGTTCGGTGGCATTCTGCGGGATATCTTCTGCAACGACATCCCGCTGGTCTTCCGCCGCGAGTTGTACGCCAGCGTGTCGTTCCTCGCCGCTTGGTTCTATCTGTTGTGCCTGCAGCTGGAGCTGCCCGGTGAGCAAGCCATCCTGCTGACGTTGTTCAGTGGCTTTCTATTGCGTCTGCTGGCGATCCGCTTTCACTGGGAAATGCCCAAGTTCGTCTACAACGATGATGTGCACTGACGCTCGGCATGCTGCTTGAGCGCCCATTCCACATGCTCGCGCACCAGCTCCGACGGGTACTCGCGCCGCGCTTTCAGGGCCTCCAGTACCGGAATGCTTGATGGCGCATTGCCCAGTCCTACCGCCAGGTTGCGCAGCCAGCGCTCATAACCGGCGCGGCGCAGGGGTGAGCCTTCGGTGCTGCTGAGGAATCTATCCTCGTCCCACATAAACAGTTCGGCCAGCTCTGCGTTATCCAGGTTATGCCGTGGCTGGAAATCGCCTTCGTCAGTGGGGCGAGCGAAACGATTCCACGGACAAACGATCTGACAGTCATCGCAGCCGAAGACGCGATTACCGATCAGTGGGCGCAGGTCTTCCGGGATAGCCGTTTTCAGCTCGATGGTGAGGTACGAGATACAGCGCCGGGCGTCCAGTACATACGGGCCGACGAAGGCATTGGTGGGGCAGATATCCAGGCAGGCGGTGCAGCGTCCGCAGTGCTCGGTGCTATGGGGCGGGTCGACTGGCAAGGGCAAGTCGACGAACAATTCGCTGAGGAAGAAATAACTGCCGGCCTTGCGGTTGAGTACCAGGGTGTTCTTGCCGATCCAGCCCAGGCCGGCTTGCTCGGCGATGGCTTTTTCGAGCACTGGCGCGCTGTCGACGAATGCGCGAAAGCCAAAGGGGCCGATCTGGGACTGGATGCGATCGGCCAGTTGCTGCACGCGTTTGCGGATCAGCTTGTGGTAATCGCGACCCAGGGCATAGCGCGAGATGTAGGCTTTTTCCGGCTGGGCCAGTAGATGCGCCATCTGGGTATCGCCCGGCAGGTAGTCCATGCGCAGCGACACCACGCGCAGGGTGCCGGGTACCAGTTCTTCGGGGTGGGAGCGTTTGCTGCCATGGGCGCCCATGTAATCCATCTCGCCGTGGTAGCCCGCGTCGAGCCAGCGTTGCAGGTGCTGCTCATGCTCGGCGAGGTCCAGGCCGCTGATGCCGACTTGCTGGAAACCCAGCTCGCGGCCCCAGTCTTTGATCGATTGGGCGAGGGCGGGCAGATCGGAGGTAATAGCGGGCATGAGACACGGGAAACCACAGGTTAGATGCGTATAATTCTGCCAGACATCGGAGCTTGAAGACGCATGCCGCAGACAAAACACGAAATAACCGACGTTCAGCCACTGGTGCCCGGCCATTTGCCGACACTGGCTGCGCGTTCCCCGGACGCCCATAAAGGCCAGTTCGGCCACCTGCTGGTGATCGGCGGCGACCTTGGTTTTGGCGGCGCCGCGCTGCTGAGCGCTGAAAGTGCCTTGCGCAGTGGTGCGGGCATGGTATCTCTGGCCACGCGCCTTGAGCACGTGCCCGCGGCGCTGGCCCGTTTGCCGGAAGTCATGACCCTTGGCGTCAATTCCGCCAACCAATTGATGGGCTTGTTGGAAAAGATTTCGGTGATCGTCATTGGGCCTGGCCTGGGCGCTGCCAGTTGGGGCAAAAGTCTGTTGTCTGTCGCGGCCAATGCCCGCCAGCCGCAGGTGTGGGACGCCGACGCGTTGAATCAACTGGCCGACGGCGGTGTAAGCCTGCCGGCCAACTGCGTTATCACCCCGCACCCGGGCGAAGCGGCGCGACTGTTGGGGATCTCGACAGCCGACGTTCAGGCCGACCGTCTTAAGGTGGCGCGCGCGTTGAGCCTGAAATTCAATGCCGTCGCCATTCTTAAGGGCGCAGGCAGTCTGATTGCCTGCCCGGATGGGCGCGTTTCCCGCTGCGATCAAGGCCATCCGGCCATGGCCACCGCAGGGCTGGGCGATGTATTGGCAGGCCTGGTCGGGGCCTTGCTGGCTCAGGGCATGCCCGCGTACGAGGCCAGTTGCCTGGCCGTTTGGCTGCACGCCACGGCTGGGGAACGACAGGGCACCTTGGGTCGCGGGCTCGCCGCCAGTGACCTGATCCCCACCATTCGTCAATTGCTGGAGGAACAGTCACCGTGCCTGAAGTAATTCTTTTTCTGGCCGATGAAGACGCCATGGTTGCGTTGGGCCATCGCCTTGCGCAACTGACGGCCGGCAACGGTCTGATTTTCCTGGAGGGTGACCTGGGGGCCGGCAAGACCACGCTGTCCCGTGGGATAATTCGCGGGTTGGGTCATCAGGGGGCGGTAAAAAGCCCGACGTTCACACTGGTGGAGCCCTACGAGATTGGCGCGGTGCATGCCTTTCACTTCGATCTTTATCGCCTGGTGGACCCTGAAGAATTGGAGTTCATGGGTATCCGTGATTACTTCGATGAAGATGCTTTATGCCTGATCGAATGGCCA
This sequence comes from Pseudomonas sp. S4_EA_1b, assembly GCF_016307435.1. Taxonomy (NCBI): domain Bacteria; kingdom Pseudomonadati; phylum Pseudomonadota; class Gammaproteobacteria; order Pseudomonadales; family Pseudomonadaceae; genus Pseudomonas; species Pseudomonas sp. S4_EA_1b. The sequence continues at coordinate 135,935 of NZ_JAEILC010000026.1, forward strand.
GACAAAGGTGCAGGCTTTTTGCCAAAGCCGGACCTGACCATTACCATTACGCCGCATGAGCATGGACGTCAGCTGAAGTTGTTGCCCCAGAGCGCGCGCGCCAAGTCGTGGTGTGCCGCTTTGGCTTTGGAATTCAAATAATTGGTGGGGTTAGGTATGCGCTTTCGCGCGTTGGTTGCTGTCGTAGGGGTGTTGCTTGCGGCAATGACTGTCAATGCTCTGGCTGCTTCACAGGTAAAGAGTGTGCGCCTGTGGCGAGCGCCGGATAACACGCGACTGGTGTTCGACCTGTCTGGGCCGGTCCAGCACAGCGTCTTTACCCTGACGGCGCCTGATCGCCTGGTGATCGACATCAATGGTGCGACCCTGGCCGCGCCGCTGAAAGTCTCCACCGCCAATACCCCGATTACCGCCATGCGCTCGGCACAGCGTACGCCGACCGATCTGCGCGTGGTTATCGACCTGAAAAAAGTCGTGACGCCCAAGAGTTTCTCCCTGGCGCCGAATGCTCAGTACGGCAACCGACTGGTGGTCGACCTGTTTGACAACGCTGCCGACGCTGCGCCGCCGCCCGCGCCAACCCCGAGCGTGGCAACTGTACCGGCGGTGCCGGTCAACCCTTCGCAGCCTCAGGTCAAGCTGCCACCGCCGCCGCCAGCCCCGGCCGGCAAGCGCGACATCATCGTGGTCATCGACGCTGGCCACGGTGGTGAAGACCCGGGCGCATCCGGCTCGCGTGGTCAGCATGAAAAAGACGTGGTACTGGCCATCGCCCGCGAGTTGCAGCGCCAGGTCAACGGCATGAAAGGCTACCGTGCGGAACTGACCCGCACCGGTGACTACTTCATCCCGTTGCGCGGCCGTACCGAAATTGCGCGTAAGAAAGGCGCCGACCTGTTCGTGTCGATCCACGCCGACGCCGCGCCGTCGACGGCCGCCTTCGGTGCTTCGGTGTTCGCGTTGTCGGACCGTGGTGCCACGTCCGAGACCGCGCGCTGGCTGGCCGACAGTGAAAACCGGTCCGACCTGATCGGCGGAGCTGGCAACGTGTCCCTGGACGACAAGGACAAAATGCTCGCTGGCGTACTATTGGACCTGTCGATGACAGCTTCGCTGACCTCCAGCCTGAACGTCGGCCAGAAAGTCTTGAGCAACATCGGGCGCGTCACGTCGTTGCACAAACAGCGCGTGGAACAGGCGGGGTTCATGGTGTTGAAGTCGCCGGATATCCCGTCGATCCTGGTGGAGACTGGCTTTATCTCCAACGCCAACGAAGCGTCCAAACTGGCCAGCGCCAGTCACCAGCAGGCGTTGGCGCGTTCCATCAGCGCTGGCGTGCGCCAGTTCTTCCAGCAGAACCCGCCTCCTGGCACTTACATCGCCTGGCTGCGGGACTCCGGCAAGATCGCCCAAGGCCCGCGTGACCATCGCGTACAGCCTGGCGATACCCTGGCCATGCTGGCGGTGCGTTTCCAGGTATCGCCCGCGACCTTGCGCAATGCGAACAACCTGAAAACCGATGAGTTGAAAGTCGGCCAGGTGTTGACCATCCCTGGCACAGAATTGGCGGCACAGTAATGAGCGAATCAATCCTCACCAGCGGGTCGCGCATTGAATTGCTCAGCCCGCGCCTGGCCAACCAGATCGCAGCGGGCGAAGTGGTGGAACGGCCGGCGTCGGTGATCAAGGAGTTGCTGGAAAACAGCATCGACTCCGGTGCCAAGCGCATCGATGTGGATGTCGAGCAGGGCGGTGTGAAACTCCTGCGCGTACGTGACGACGGCAGCGGTATTTCCTCCGACGACCTGCCGCTGGCCCTGGCCCGTCACGCCACCAGCAAAATTCGCGACCTGGAAGACCTTGAACGGGTGATGAGCCTGGGCTTTCGCGGTGAGGCCCTGGCGTCCATCAGCTCCGTAGCGCGCCTGACGTTGACCTCGCGCACCCGCAGCGCCGAACAGGCCTGGCAAGTGGAAACCGAAGGGCGCGACATGGCGCCCCGAGTTCAGCCGGCGGCGCATCCGGTGGGCACCTCGGTGGAAGTGCGCGATTTGTTCTTCAACACCCCGGCGCGGCGCAAATTCCTCAAAGCCGAAAAAACCGAATTCGATCACCTGCAGGAAGTCATCAAACGCCTGGCCCTGGCGCGTTTCGATGTGGCGTTTCACCTGCGCCACAACGGCAAGACCATTCTCAGCCTGCACGAAGCCAATGATGACGCCGCCCGTGCGCGTCGAGTCGCGGCGGTGTGCGGCGCGGGCTTCCTGGAGCAGGCGCTGCCGATTGAAATCGAGCGCAACGGCTTGCGTCTTTGGGGCTGGGTGGGCTTGCCGACTTTCTCCCGCAGCCAGGCGGATTTGCAGTATTTCTTTGTGAATGGCCGCGCGGTGCGCGACAAATTGGTGGCCCACGCGGTGCGCCAGGCCTATCGCGACGTGCTGTTCAATGGGCGGCATCCGACATTTGTGCTGTTTTTCGAGGTCGACCCGTCGGTGGTGGACGTCAACGTGCACCCGACCAAACACGAAGTGCGTTTCCGCGATGGGCGCATGGTGCACGACTTCCTCTATGGCACGTTGCACCGCGCACTGGGCGATGTGCGCCCGGATGACCAACTGGCGGCGCCAATCGTAACGGCGGTGGTGCGGCCAAGTGGGCCCGAGGCCGGTGAATTCGGCCCCCAGGGGGAAATGAGCCTGGCAGGCAACCTGCTGCAATCGACGCAACCGCAGCCGGCTTACACAGCACCGAACGCAGGCTCGGGGGCGGGTTATCAATATCAATACACACCGCGTCCGCAGTCAGCAGTGCCGGTGGCCGAGGCTCAGGCCGCCTATCGCGAATTCTTTGCGCCGCTGCCGGACGCGCAGCCGAGTGCGGCTGCCTTGCCCGAAGGCGGCGGTGATATTCCGCCGCTGGGTTATGCGTTGGCGCAGCTCAAAGGTATCTACATTCTGGCGGAAAACGCCCATGGCCTGGTGCTGGTCGATATGCACGCGGCCCATGAGCGGATCATGTATGAGCGGCTGAAGGTCGCCATGGCCAGCGAAGGTCTCAGCGGCCAGCCGTTGCTGGTGCCCGAATCCCTGGCGGTCAGCCAGCGTGAGGCCGATTGCGCTGAAGAGCATCACGAGGTTTTCCAGAAGCTGGGCTTTGAGCTGCAGCGTCTGGGGCCGGAAACGCTGGCGATCCGGCAGATCCCGGCGCTGCTCAAGCAGGCCGAGGCCAACCGGCTGGTCGCCGATGTGTTGGCGGACCTGATGGAGTACGGCACCAGCGACCGTATCCAGGCCCACATCAACGAATTGCTGGGTACCATGGCCTGCCATGGTGCCGTCCGCGCCAACCGCCGCCTGGCGTTGCCGGAAATGAACGGGCTACTGCGCGACATGGAAAACACCGAGCGCAGCGGGCAGTGCAACCATGGCCGACCGACCTGGACCCAGATGGGCCTGGACGATCTGGACAAACTGTTCCTGCGCGGTCGTTGATGAGTGCCTTGCCCCCCGCAATCTTCCTGATGGGCCCCACGGCCGCCGGTAAGACCGATCTCGCTATCGAGCTGACCAAGGTGCTGCCATGCGAGTTGATCAGCGTCGACTCTGCCCTGGTTTACCGGGACATGGACATCGGCACGGCCAAGCCCTCCAAGGCGTTGCTCGCGCAGCATCCGCACCGGCTGATCGACATCATTGACCCCGCCGAGAGTTATTCGGCGGCGGATTTTCGCACCGATGCCCTGGCCGCCATGGCTGAGATCACCGCACGGGGCAATATTCCCCTGCTGGTGGGCGGCACGATGCTCTATTACAAGGCTTTGCAGGAAGGTCTGGCGGATATGCCGCCAGCGGACGCCCAGGTGCGCGCCGAGCTTGAAGACGAAGCTGCACGCCTTGGCTGGCAAGCCCTGCATGATCAGTTGGCAGCGGTAGATCCGGTGTCGGCGGCGCGCATTCATCCTAATGACCCTCAGCGCCTCACGCGCGCCCTGGAAGTCTGGCGTGTCAGCGGGCTGACCATGACCGAGCATCGGCAGCGACAATCTGCGCAAAGTGCTGATGCAGGCGCATCTGGGCAGTCACAATTGCCCTATACTGTGGCCAATCTGGCTATCGCTCCGGCAAATCGCCAGGTGCTGCATGAACGAATTGCACAAAGATTCACAATTATGTTGGAACAGGGGTTTGTGGAGGAGGTCGTAGCACTGCGTTCCAGAGGTGACCTGCATCCAGGGTTGCCTTCGATACGTGCTGTAGGCTATCGCCAAGTCTGGGATCATCTGGATGGCAAGCTGACGTCAGCCGAAATGCAGGAGCGCGGCATCATCGCCACGCGCCAATTGGCGAAACGCCAGTTCACCTGGTTGCGCAGTTGGAGCGATTTGCACTGGCTGGACAGTCTGGACAGCGACAATCTGTCACGCGCCTTGAAATACTTGGGAACGGTCTCCATATTGAGCTGAGTCCTTGCAATTGCCGTCTATCCTTGGGGGTGTGACGGTTAAAGCTTTCTATTTTCTGATTTTTATTATTGATCCTTAAAGGAGTGCGGCACATGTCAAAAGGGCATTCGCTACAAGACCCTTACTTGAATACCTTACGTAAAGAGAAAGTGGGGGTTTCCATCTATCTGGTCAACGGTATCAAGTTGCAAGGTACGATTGAGTCGTTCGACCAGTTCGTGATCCTGTTGAAAAACACCGTCAGCCAGATGGTTTACAAACACGCTATCTCGACAGTCGTCCCTGTTCGCCCGATCCGCCTGCCTAGCGCAGCGGGTGACGAACAAGCTGACGCTGAGCCAGGTAACGCCTGATAGGAGTCTCCTTTGTTCTTTGAGCGCCACGGTGGTGGTGAGCGAGTAATCCTCGTTCACTTGGATGGACAGGACCCTGAGGCGCGCGAAGATCCGCAGGAGTTTCAGGAGCTGGCAAATTCGGCCGGCGCCGAGACCGTTGCGTTTTTTAACGTGCCGCGTCATCGGCCAACCGCCAAATACCTGATCGGCAGCGGCAAGGTCGAGGAATTGCGCGACCTGGTCCACGCCGAAGAAGCCGATCTGGTGATCTTCAATCACACCCTCACGCCCAGTCAGGAACGCAACCTCGAACGTGTTTTCGAGTGTCGCGTGATTGATCGCACCGGTCTGATTCTCGATATCTTCGCCCAACGCGCCCGTACCCATGAAGGTAAGCTTCAGGTCGAATTGGCCCAGCTTGACCACATGAGTACGCGTCTGGTGCGCGGCTGGACTCACCTTGAGCGACAGGGTGGCGGTATCGGCATGCGTGGGCCGGGTGAAACCCAACTCGAAACCGACCGCCGCCTGCTGCGGGTTCGCCTGCGTCAGATCAAGGGGCGGCTGGAGAAAGTCCGCAGCCAGCGCGAGCAGTCGCGCCGTGGGCGTTCGCGTGCGGATATTCCCACCGTGTCTCTGGTGGGCTACACCAACGCCGGCAAGTCCACGCTATTCAACAACGTGACCAAGTCAGACGTGTATGCGGCCGACCAGCTGTTCGCCACCCTCGATCCTACTTTACGCCGTCTGGATCTGGCCGACCTGGGGCCGATCGTGTTGGCCGATACCGTGGGTTTTATTCGTCACTTGCCGCACAAGCTGGTCGAGGCATTTAGGTCTACGCTCGAAGAGTCGAGCAACTCCGACTTGCTGCTGCATGTAATCGATGCTGCCGAGCCGGATCGCATGTTGCAGATCGAGCAGGTGATGCTGGTGCTGGGCGAGATTGGTGCCCAGGACTTGCCGATCCTCGAGGTGTATAACAAACTCGATTTGCTTGAAGGCGTGGAGCCGCAAATCCAGCGCGATGAGAACGGCAAGCCCCAGCGGGTCTGGCTGTCGGCGCGCGATGGCAGTGGCCTGGAGCTGCTTGAACAAGCGATTGCCGAGTTGCTCGGCAGTGATTTGTTTGTCGGCACCTTGCGCTTGCCCCAGCGTTTTGCTCGACTGCGTGCACAGTTTTTCGAGCTGGGCGCGGTACAGAAAGAAGAACACGACGAAGAAGGTGTGAGCTTGCTGGCTGTTCGATTGCCGCGCTCGGAGCTGAATCGGCTGGTCAGCCGTGAAGGTGTGGTGCCGACAGAGTTCATCGAACAACACACTTTGCAATAAAAGCCTCCGAAAGCGGTTGTGCCGCAGTAGCAGGCATTCTGTAGCATTGGTCGGCGCGCCGTGGGTGCGTCTTTGCTTTATCAGATGGAGAGCGCTATGGCTTGGAATGAGCCGGGTGGCAACTCGAATAATCAGGATCCTTGGGGTGGTAAGCGCCGCAATAATGGCGACCGCAAGGGGCCACCAGATCTCGACGAGGCCTTCCGAAAGCTGCAGGAAAGCCTGAATGGGTTGTTCGGTGGTGGAAAAAAACGTGGTGGTGACGACGGCGGTCGCGCGGGCAAGGGCGGTGGCTATGGCCTGCTCGGCTTGGGCCTTGTGGTGCTGGCGGCTGTCTGGCTGTACAGCGCGGTCTACGTGGTGGACGAGCAGGAGCAGGCCGTGGTGCTGCGCTTCGGCAAGTACTACGAGACTGTTGGTCCGGGCCTGAATATCTATTTCCCGCCGATCGACAAGAAGTACATGGAGAACGTCACGCGTGAGCGTGCCTACACCAAGCAGGGCCAGATGCTGACCGAAGACGAGAATATCGTCGAAGTTCCGCTGACCGTGCAGTACAAGATCAGCAACCTGCAGGACTTCGTGCTGAACGTTGATCAGCCGGAAATCAGCCTGCAACACGCAACCGAAAGTGCACTGCGCCATGTGGTGGGCTCCACCGCCATGGATCAGGTGCTCACCGAAGGTCGTGAGCTGATGGCCAGCGAGATCAAAGAGCGCCTGCAACGGTTCCTCGATACCTACCGCACCGGTATCACCGTCACCCAGGTGAACGTACAGAGCGCAGCGGCACCGCGTGAAGTACAGGAAGCCTTCGACGACGTGATCCGTGCCCGTGAGGACGAACAGCGTTCGCGCAACCAGGCTGAAACCTACGCCAACGGCGTCGTGCCGGAAGCCCGTGGTCAAGCTCAACGCATCATCGAAGATGCCAACGGTTATCGCGACGAAGTAGTGTCTCGCGCCAAGGGTGAGGCTGATCGCTTTACCAAGCTGGTGGCCGAGTACCGCAAGGCGCCCGAGGTTACCCGCGAGCGTCTGTACCTGGACACCATGCAGGAAGTTTTCAGCAATACCAGCAAGGTTCTCGTGACCGGCAGCAAGGGTGGGCAGAACAATCTGCTGTACCTGCCGCTGGACAAGATGATCGAAGGTGGTCGTAACAGCACCAGCGCGCCGTCTACCGGTTCCACTGCCGCTGCCAATGAAGCGAGCGCTCGTGCGGCTGCTGACTTGCTGCAACAGCAAACACGTACCAGGGAGAGTCGTTGATGAGCAATAAATCGCTGACCGCCCTGATTGTGGGCGTCGTCGTGGTCATCGCTGCCTGGAACTGCTTCTACATCGTGGCTCAGACCGAGCGTGCGGTGCTGCTGCAATTCGGTCGCGTGGTCCAGGCGGATGTCCAGCCGGGTCTGCATGTGAAAGTCCCCTACGTCAACCAGGTGCGCAAGTTCGATGCACGCCTGATGACTCTGGATGCACCGACACAGCGCTTCCTGACCCTGGAAAAGAAAGCCGTGATGGTTGACGCCTACGCCAAGTGGCGCGTCAAGGACGCCGAGCGCTTCTACACCGCAACTTCCGGTCTCAAGCAGATTGCCGACGAACGTTTGTCGCGTCGTCTGGAATCGGGCCTGCGTGACCAGTTTGGTAAGCGCACCTTGCACGAGGTGGTGTCCGGTGAACGTGATGCGCTGATGGCGGATATCACGGCCTCGCTGAACAAGATGGCGGAAAAAGAACTGGGCATCGAAGTGATCGATGTTCGGGTCAAGGCCATCGACCTGCCGAAGGAAGTAAACCGCAGCGTGTTCGAGCGTATGAGCACCGAGCGTGAGCGTGAAGCGCGTGAGCATCGCGCCAAGGGTAACGAGTTGGCCGAGGGTATCCGCGCGGATGCCGATCGTCAGCGTCGTGTACTGCTGGCCGAAGCCTATCGCGAGTCTGAAGAGGCCCGTGGTGATGGCGACGCTCAAGCTGCGGCGATCTACGCCAAGGCCTACGGTCAGGACCAGGAGTTCTACGCGTTCTATCGCAGCCTGCGTGCCTACCGTGAAAGCTTCGCGAACAAAACCGACGTCATGGTGCTGGACCCAAGCAGCGATTTCTTTCGCTACCTGGAAAAAGCCAAGTAAGCGCTTGTGACTGCGTAGGGCACACTCCGTCGGGCGGGTAAAACGCCTGGCGGGGTGATCCTTTCAGAAAACGGGTGTATGATGCGGCAGCCGGGAAATTCCCGGCTTTTTTGCGTCTGCATGTTTGATTCGGCAGGCGTGACAGGTTTTTCGAGGAAAGTGCCCGACGAGGCCGCTGGCAGGCCGTTCGTCACGTCGCTCTTGCGCGTGGTTTATGCAGGCGGCGGGCATTTTCTGCTTCACTCAAGGCTCGGCCGAGGGCTGGCCGCCCGGATCAAAGGGGAATGGCGTAATGGCAACGGTAGACCGCTGGCTGCTGCCAGATGGCATCGAAGAAGTACTGCCACCGGAAGCTGCGCGCATTGAAGTAGCGCGTCGCCAGGTGTTGGATCTGTTCCAGAGCTGGGGTTATGACTTTGTCGTAACCCCTCATATCGAGTACCTCGAATCCCTGCTGACCGGCGCAGGCCAGGATCTGGATCTGCGCACCTTCAAGGTTATCGATCCGCAGTCGGGTCGGCAGATGGGATTCCGTGCCGACATCACGCCGCAGGTGGCGCGCATCGACGCACACACCCTGCGTCGCGAAGGCCCGAACCGTCTGTGCTACGCCGGCAGCGTACTGCATGCGAAGCCCCGCGCCTTGTCGTCTTCCCGTAGCCCGATCCAGCTGGGCGCCGAGCTGTACGGCGACGCCAGCCCGAGCAGCGACGTGGAAGTCATCAGTTTGATGCTGGCCATGCTGCAACTGGCTGACGTCCCGGATGTGCACATGGACCTGGGCCACGTCGGTATCTACCGCGGCTTGGCCCGTGCGGCCGGTTTGTCTGGTGAAGTGGAGCAACAGTTGTTCGATGCCTTGCAGCGCAAGGCCATCGATGAAGTCATCGCGCTGACTGAAGGTGTGCCCGCCGATCTGGCCCGCATGCTACGCGCGCTGGTGAACTTGTGTGGCGGCCGTGAAGTGCTTATGGCTGCCCGTGAACAACTGGCGAGCGCGCCGGCGGCGGTCTTGGCGGCGTTGGATGATGTGTTGGCCATTGCCGAGCAGTTGTCGGCACGTTTCCCGCAGTTGCCGCTGTATTTCGATTTGGGCGAGCTGCGCGGTTATCACTACCACACGGGTGTGGTGTTCGCGGTGTTTGTTCCGGGCGTTGGCCAGGCCATCGCCCAAGGCGGTCGTTATGACGATATCGGCGCCGACTTCGGTCGCGCGCGTCCGGCCACCGGCTTCTCCACCGATTTAAAAACCCTGGTGACCCTGGGGCGTGCTGAGGTCGAGCTGCCGTCTGGTGGCATCTGGATGCCCGACAGTACGGACGCAGCACTCTGGCAGCAGGTCTGCCAGTTGCGCAGTGAGGGTCAGCGTGTCGTCCAGGCATTGCCTGGGCAGCCATTGGCCGCCGCCCGTGAAGCGGACTGCGACCGGCAATTGATTCTGCAGAACGGGCTTTGGCAAGTATCGCCACTGGCTTCTTGAGTTTTCCTGCCGGCCATCGCCGGCACCAAGTTTGCGCGAATGAGGACAAGTGTTATGGGTAAGAATGTCGTAGTCCTGGGCACCCAATGGGGTGATGAGGGCAAAGGCAAGATCGTTGATCTGCTGACCGAACATGCTGCCGCCGTAGTGCGCTACCAAGGTGGTCACAATGCTGGCCACACCCTGGTCATTGATGGCGAAAAAACCGTTTTGCACCTGATCCCGTCGGGCGTGCTGCGCGAAGGTGTGCAGTGCCTGATCGGTAACGGCGTGGTGGTTGCACCGGACGCCCTGCTGCGGGAAATCACCAAGCTGGAAGAGAAAGGCGTACCGGTGCGCGAGCGCCTGCGTATCAGCCCGTCCTGCCCGCTGATCCTGTCGTTCCACGTCGCGCTGGACCAGGCCCGTGAAAAGGCCCGCGGCGAGCTGAAGATCGGCACCACCGGTCGTGGCATCGGCCCGGCCTACGAAGACAAGGTTGCACGTCGTGGCTTGCGTGTGGGCGACCTGCTCAACATGCCGCGCTTTGAAGACAAGCTGCGTGAACTGGTGGATTACCACAACTTCATGCTGGTCGGTTACTACAAAGAGCCGGCCATCGAGTTCGACAAGACCCTGGCCGAGTGCAAGGAATACGCTGAGCTGCTCAAGCCGTTGATGCTGGACGTGACGGCTGAGTTGCACGACCTGCGTCGCGCCGGCAAGGACATCATGTTCGAAGGTGCCCAAGGCTCGTTGCTGGACATCGACCACGGCACCTACCCGTACGTGACCAGCTCCAACACAACGGCTGGCGGCGTTGCCACCGGTTCGGGCGTGGGCCCAATGTTCCTGGATTACATCCTGGGCATCACCAAGGCGTACACCACGCGCGTCGGTTCGGGTCCATTCCCGACTGAGCTGTTCGACGAAGTAGGCGCGCACCTGGCCAAACAAGGCCATGAGTTCGGTGCAACCACCGGCCGTGCTCGCCGTTGTGGCTGGTTCGACGCCGTTATCCTGCGTCGCGCTATCGATGTGAACAGCATCTCGGGCATCTGCCTGACCAAGCTGGACGTACTCGATGGTCTGGAAACCATCAACATCTGCACCGGCTACAAAGATGCAAACGGTAACGACGTTGCGCCGACTGACGCCGACAGCTACGTAGGCCTGCAGCCTGTGTACGAAGAAGTGCCGGGTTGGACCGAGTCCACCGTGGGCGCCAAGTCCCTGGAAGAGCTGCCCGCCAACGCCCGTGCCTACATCAAACGCGTTGAAGAACTGATCGGCGCACCGATTGACATTATTTCGACGGGCCCTGACCGCAACGAAACCATCGTTCTGCGTCACCCGTTCGCTTAATAAGCTGTTGATCTAAAACGCAAAGGGCTCCTTCGGGAGCCCTTTGTCGTTTCCAGGCAATAAACGGCACGACCCTTGCTGTATTTCCTTCTTTCGCGGTGCTATCAAATTAATGGCACCCGTGGTGGAGGGAATTTCCGATGTCTGCCGTTCTTTCATTGTTACAAAGCCGATTGCTGCGCCCGGTGTTCGTTACCCTGGGTATCGCCCTTTTGGTGCAAGTGCTGGTGGCCGTCGCGCTGACGCGGAGCACCGTCACGGCGTTGGAAGCCGATCTGGGCAGCCGCCTAGGCATCGACAGTCAAAAGCTGTCGAGCGAGCTGGCGCAAGCCGGGAAGGAAGTCACTTCCAGTCTCGACAGCCTGTCCTCCAGTACGCGTCAGCGCTTGACCAGCGGTTTGTCTTCGCGTTTGCAGGCAGAGCAGAAGCAACTGCGCGCAACCCTGGAAAAAGACCTGCAAGACTCCGCCAATGATATGGCGCAGCTGCTGGCTTCGGTGGCGCCGCGGGCCATGTGGGACAGCGATGTGCCGACTTTGTCCGAGTTTGCCCGGCGCGCTCAGCGCAATCCCAACGTGTTGTTCGTGGTCTACGACGACGCGGCCGGTGAGCATTTGACGCGTTACCTGAACCGCGAAAACCCAATCAACAAAGCGCTGTTGGAAAAAGGCCAGGGTGATCGTGCCTTGGACAAAGTGCTCAATGCGGCCAAGACCGACCCGTCGGTTTACTACGTTGAGGCGTCTATCAGTCCGAATGGCGTGGAGATCGGCAAGGTGCTGATGGGGGTGTCCACCGCTTCGGTGGAAGCCGACCTGCAGGCGTTGGATAAGCGTTTCGCCGCCCTGATCGCCAGCGGCGACCAACTGGTGGGCGATAGCCTCAAGGGCGCGGCGGCTGACAGCGCGGCCGCCATGGGCGCCAGGTTGCAGTCGGCGCAGGCCACTGCCACCCAGATGACGGCTAATACCACCAATGCCGTGCAGGAAGCGGCCGGTACGTTGCGCTGGCGCATCGGCATGGGCCTGGCGTTGGTGGGGCTGGGGGTTCTGCTGCTGATTGCAGTGGTGCTCGGGCGCCGCGTGGTCAATCGCCTGAAATTGCTGATTGCGGCCATGGATGATCTGGCGGCGGGCGAGGGTGACCTCACCAAGCGCGTGCAAATCAGCAGCAAAGACGAGATCGGCGACATGGCCTCGGCGGTTAATCGCTTTGTGGATAAGTTGCAACCGATCGTGCGTGAGGCGGGCGATGTGGCCCAGCGTACCGGGGTTGAGATCGGTGCGATGACCTTGCGTAATGCCGGTGCCGATGCGGCAGCCGGTTTGCAGCGTGATGAAGTGGCCGAAAGCCTGCGTGCCCTCTCGGAAATGGCCGACGAGGCTCAGGCCGAAAGCCAGGCCATGCAGGCAGCGTTGCAGCAGGTGGTGGATATCCGCCAGGCCACGGACCAAAACTCACGCACTTCGGCAGAAGTTGGCAGCTTGATAGAGGCGTTGGCAGGGCAGGTCGAGGCAGGCGCGCAGGTTATCGAGCGTCTGGCGCAACAGAGCGAGCAGATCGAGGTGGTGTTGACGGTGATTCATGGCATTGCCGAGCAGACCAACCTGCTGGCCCTTAACGCGGCCATCGAGGCTGCGCGTGCCGGCGAGACCGGGCGCGGCTTTGCGGTGGTGGCGGATGAGGTGCGCGCCTTGGCGAGCAAGACTCAAAGCTCCACTGGGGATATCCAGGCGCATATCGTGGCCTTGCAGCAAGGTGCCCGGGAGGCGGTGGAAACCATCGGCAAGGCCGGTCGCCAAGCCAATGAGGGTTTGCTGGTGCTGCGCGATAGCGTGCGCTTGCAGCAGACGGTGCAGGCGTCGGTGGAGCAGGTGCACGCCGCGATTGGCCTGGCCACTCGTGCCGCTGAACATCAGGCTAAAGGCGCCCAAGCCGTGCGTGGACGGGTCGAGGTGATCCATGCCCAAGCCGAGCGTGCCGCTCAGGCAGTGGTGGAAACCACCGCCAGCGGCAAGGTGTTGGATGGGTTGGCTGCACAGTTGAAGGCGAGTCTGGGGCAGTTCCGGGCTTAGCGTTGCCTGCCCTATAACCTGTGGGAGGGGGCTTGCCCCCGATGACGCTTTCAGCGACTCAAATACATCCGCGTCGTGAGCAAATAGACCGGCAGCCCCGACACCACGATCAACAGCGCCGCATAAGGCGCCGCCGCCGCGAATTCCACATTTGAGGTATGCGCCCACACGGCTGTCGCCAACGTGTTCAACCCGGTCGGGCTGAGCAGCAGCGTCGCGGTCAGCTCCTTCATGGCATCGAGAAATACCAGTGCGAACGCTGCGCCCAATGCCGGAAAGATGATCGGCAGGGTCACCCGGCAAAACGCGCTGAATGACGATGCCCCCAGCGTGCGCGCGGCCTCTTCCAATTGCGGTGCCGCCTTGTTCAGCGCGGTGCGGATCGGCGCCTGGGCCAGTGGCAGGAACAGCAGCGCATACGCGATCAGCAGCAACGCCGAAGTCTGGTACAGCACCGGCACATAGTGCAGGGCGAAGTACACCAGCGTCAGCGCAATCACCAGTCCAGGCAGGGCGTGCAGCAGGTAGGGCAAGCGTTCCGCCCAGATCGCCAGTTGGCCTTTATAGCGCACCACCAGCAGTCCGACCGGCACCGCGAGCACCAGGCACAGCGCCGCACCGCCCAGCGACAGGGCCAGGGATGACAACAGCGCCTCGCTGATTTCAGCCAGCGGAAACGCCGCCGACGAACCTACCGCCAACCAATAGCCGAGCATCCCCAGGGGAATGCCGCTGCCAATGATCGCCAGCGCCAGGCAATACACCTGGCCCAGCGGCGCCCACTTGCCAAGTTTGACCGGCTCGGCATGGCGCGCGGCGCCTTGGCCGATACGCACATGTCGACCTTTGCCACGCACGCGCAGCTCCAGCCACAGCAGGGTCAGGCACATCACCAGCAGCACCGCCGAGAGCATCGCGGCATTGGCGTTGCTGAATTCCAGTTCGAATTGCTGATAGATCGCGGTGGTAAACGTCTGTAGACCGATGATCGACAGCGCACCGAACTCCACCAGCATATGCAATGCGATCAGCAGCGCCCCGGCCAGCAAGGACGGCCATAACAACGGCAGCGTGACGCGCAGGAATATGCCCCAGCGATTCAGCCCCAGGGTGCGCGCCGATTCTTCCAGTGACGGGTCGAGGTTACGCAACGTTGCCGCCACCGGCAGAAACACCAATGGGTATTTGGACAGGCTCATCACCAGAATCGCCCCGCCCAGCCCTTCGAAGTCGGCGCTCAGCGACACCCAGGTGAAACTGCTGACAAACGCCGGTACGGCAAATGGCAGGCACAGGATCACGCCCCAGATGCGCCGCCCGCGCAGGTTGCTGCGTTCCAGCAGCCACGCCAGGGATAGGCCGATCACACCGCAGGTCACCGTTACACCGATCATCAGCGCCAAGGTGTTACGCAGCAATCCGAACACGTAAGGCCGCCACAGCAGATGCACCGCTTGCGCCCAGCCCGCCTCCCAGGCCTTCAGCCCCACATAGGCCAGCGGCAACAGGCTCAAGCCAACCAGCAATAGCACCGGCATTAGCAGCCAGATCGAAGGGCGCTTGCGTCGAGGGCTGAATCCCCCGCCCAGGGCGGGGATCGAGGGGTTCATCAGTTCAGGCCAACTTCACGTTCCAGCTCCAGGGCTTCTTCGGCGTTGCCCAGGTCGGCGGGGGTGACTTTCGGCGGTTGCAGTTCGTTGAACGGCTTAAGCCCGCGATTGGACTGCATACCTTTGCGCAATGGGTATTCCGCCGAGGTGTTGGTGATCACACGCTGGCCTTCTTCGCTGGCCATGAACGCCAGCAGTTGCTGCGCTTCCTTGGGATGCTTGCTCGACTTCAGCGCCGCAGCGGAGGACACGGTGATCAGGCCGCCGGCGTCGCCATCGGTGAAGTAATGCAGTTGGGAGTCGAGGTTGGTTTTTTCTTTCTTCAAGGCAAACCAGTAGTAGTTGTTTACCAGGACCGTGGCCACTTCGCCGTTTTCCACCGCCTTCAGTGCCACCATGTTGTTGCTGTACACCTTGCCGAACGCGCGTAGGCCGGTGAGCCATTCTTCGGCGGCTTCGCGGCCGTGCAGCTTGATGATTGCCACGGCTTGTTCCTGGAACGCGCCGCTGGTGGGGACGAAGCCGACTTTGCCTTGCCACTCGGGGCCGGCGAAATCCAGCACCGACTTGGGCAGGTCTTTCTCGGCGATCAACTTGGGGTTGAACGCCACGACGCGGGTGCGTGCGGTTACGCCCATCCAGTCGCCATTGCTGCCCACGTAGTCCTTGGGCAAGACGTCCAGAGTGCTGGCGTCGATCTTGGCCAGCAGGCCTTGCTCGCCGAGCTTGTTCAGCGGTGGGGATTCTTCGGTGTAGATCACGTCCGCGGGAGAGCGCTCGCCCTCTTCCACGACCTGGCTGGCCAACTGGTTGCTGCTGCCTTTGCGCACATTGACGTGGATGCCGGTCTTGGCTTCGAAGGCTTTGGCGAGTTCGTCGCCGACTTCTTTGTGTTGGCCGTTGTACAGGGTCAGGGAGACCTTGTCGGCGGAATAGGCGGTGGGGGAGAGCAGAGTCAGGCCGAGTAGAGTGATGGTCAGGCCACGCAGAAGGGATGTCTTGGGACGGGTATCGCGGATCATCATCCGGGGTTTTCCTCACTTGAGTGCAACAAATCATTGCAAGGATAAACGATAAAACTTCTCAAGTGCGGGTGAGGGGACAATTGCGGGAAAAGTTTTCAAACCCCGGAAACGAAAAAACCCGCTTTCGCGGGTTTGATCTGAATATGGTGCCCAGGAGAAGACTCGAACTTCCACGACCGTAAGGTCACCAGCACCTGAAGCTGGCGTGTCTACCAATTTCACCACCTGGGCATTCTCAGCAGCGTTACCGCCGTTGATGGGGCGAACTATACGGTGGGCTTTTTGATCTGTAAACCCCTGATTCAAAAATATAAATCAAGTTTTTCGTTAAAAATCAAAGGCCTGTAACGCAAAAACCCGCTTTCGCGGGTTCTTGTGGAACTCAAGGTTAACCTCAAGTTTTGAAATGGTGCCCAGAAGAAGACTCGAACTTCCACGGCCTTGCGGCCACCAGCACCTGAAGCTGGCGTGTCTACCAATTTCACCATCTGGGCAGTATCTTCAACGTTGCCGTCGTCGATGGCGCGCACTATACGGAGCGCTTTTTGAGCTGTAAACCCCCGCCATGAAAAAAGCCTGGAAAATTTCGCCAGTGGTCGTGCAAGGTGCCCGACGAGGGCTTTAAAGGGCGTTTAAACGCTTGTTGATGCCTGAAATTTCCCGTTTCAATACGCGTATGCCAAACTAACCCGCATATAGACAAGGTGAAAACTCTCTAATGGCCGATTGGCAGTCCCTCGATCCCGAGGCCGCTCGTGAAGCGGAAAAATATGAAAACCCTATTCCTAGCCGCGAACTGATCCTGGCGCATCTCGCCGATCGGGGTTCGCCTGCTAGCCGCGAGCAGTTGGTTGAAGAATTCGGTCTGACCACCGAAGACCAGCTCGAAGCCCTGCGCCGCCGCCTGCGCGCCATGGAGCGCGACGCTCAACTGATCTACACCCGCCGTGGCACCTACGCACCTGTGGACAAGCTCGACCTGATCCTCGGTCGCATCGCTGGCCACCGTGACGGCTTCGGCTTCCTGATCCCGGACGACGGCAGCGATGACCTGTTCATGAGCCCTGCGCAAATGCGTCTGGTGTTCGACGGCGACCGTGCCTTGGCACGCGTTTCCGGCCTGGACCGTCGCGGTCGTCGCGAAGGTGTGATTGTCGAAGTGGTATCCCGTGGTCACGAAACCATTGTCGGCCGGTACTTCGAAGAGGGCGGTATTGGTTTTGTCGTTCCGGACAACCCCAAGGTGCAGCAGGAAGTGCTGATCACCCCAGGCCGCAACGCCAACGCCAAGGTCGGTCAGTTCGTTGAGGTGAAAATCACCCACTGGCCAACCCCGCGCTTCCAGCCTCAGGGCGATGTGATCGAAGTGGTCGGCAACTACATGGCGCCAGGCATGGAAATCGATGTCGCGCTGCGTACCTACGATATTCCTCACGTCTGGCCCGAGGCCGTAGTGAAGGAAGCACGCAAGCTCAAGCCGGAAGTCGAAGAGAAGGACAAAGAGAAGCGCATCGACCTGCGCCATCTGCCGTTCGTGACTATTGACGGCGAAGATGCCCGCGACTTCGACGACGCGGTCTACTGCGAAGCCAAGCCGGGCAAGCTGCGCCTGTTCTCCGGCGGCTGGAAGTTGTACGTGGCGATCGCCGACGTTTCCAGCTACGTGAAGATCGGCTCGGCCCTGGATAACGAGGCTCAGGTGCGCGGTAACTCGGTTTACTTCCCTGAGCGCGTGATTCCGATGCTGCCTGAGGAGTTGTCCAACGGCCTGTGCTCGCTGAATCCGAAAGTCGACCGTTTGGCCATGGTGTGCGAGATGACTATCTCGAAAACTGGCGAAATGACCGACTATCAGTTCTACGAAGCCGTGATCCATTCCCAGGCCCGCCTGACCTACAACAAGGTCAGCACTATCCTGGAAACGCCGAAATCCGGCGAAGCCAAGGCACTGCGTACCGAGTATGCGGGTGTAGTGCCGCACCTCAAGCAGCTGTATGCGCTGTACAAGGTGCTGCTGGGCGCACGTCATGTGCGTGGCGCCATCGACTTTGAAACCCAGGAAACCCGGATTATTTTCGGTTCCGAGCGCAAGATTGCGGCGATCACACCCACGACCCGCAATGATGCACATAAGCTGATCGAAGAGTGCATGCTGGCGGCCAACGTGGCCACGGCTGAGTTCCTCAAGAAGCATGAGATCCCTGCGCTGTACCGTGTGCATGACGGCCCACCGCCGGAGCGTCTGGAGAAACTACGCGCTTTCCTCGGCGAGCTTGGCCTGTCCCTGCATAAAGGCAAGGAAGGCCCGACGCCGAAGGATTATCAGGCACTGCTGGCGAGCATTAAGGATCGTCCGGATTACCATGTGATCCAGACCGTGATGCTGCGCTCCCTGAGCCAGGCGGTGTACAGCGCCGACAACCAAGGCCACTTCGGCCTGAATTACGAGGCGTACACCCACTTCACTTCGCCGATCCGTCGTTATCCGGACCTGCTCACGCACCGCGCGATCCGCAGTGTGATCCATTCCAAGATGAACACCCCGCACGTCAAGCGCGCCGGTGCCATGACCATTCCGAAGGCGCGGATCTATCCGTACGACGAAGCGGCCCTGGAACAGTTGGGCGAGCAGTGCTCCATGAGCGAGCGCCGCGCCGACGAAGCCACGCGCGATGTGGTGAACTGGCTCAAGTGTGAGTTCATGAAAGACCGCGTGGGCGAGTCCTTCCCGGGCGTGATCACTGCCGTAACCGGTTTTGGTCTGTTCGTCGAGCTGACCGATATCTACGTCGAGGGTCTGGTGCACGTCACCGCCTTGCCGGGCGACTACTACCACTTCGATCCTGTGCATCACCGTCTGGCGGGCGAGCGCACCGGTCGCAGCTTCCGTTTGGGCGATACGGTGGAAGTGCAGGTCATGCGCGTCGATCTCGACGAGCGCAAGATCGACTTCGGTATGCCTGATAAACCGGTCGAACCGACTGGCCGTAAAAAACGTGGCGGCGATACCGCTGCGCCAACCAGCAAGGGCAAAGGTACGGCTGCCAAGACGGCTGAACCTGAGCCGGCTAAAGCTGCTCGCCGTTCGTCCGCCAAAGACAAAGCTCCCGATGCCTATCGCCCAAGCGACGCGGCGGCGAAAAACGCCGAGCTGCGCAAGAGTCGCGAGTTGAAGCAGCAGTTGCTCAACGAAGCCAAAAGTGGTGGTAAAGCGGCGTCTGGGGGAAAGTCCCACGGCGCGGAAAAACCGTCGAGCAAACCGAGTAAACATCGTAAAGGCCCGCCGAAAGCGGGTTCGGCTCCCGCGAAAAGCGGCGGGTCGCGCAAACCTAAGGCCAAGTCATGAGTCTGGAAAAAATCTACGGCGTACACGCCGTAGAAGCCCTGCTGCGTCACCATCCCAAGCGAGTCAAGCAGGTATGGCTGGCGGAAGGTCGCAGCGAACCGCGCGTGCAGGCGCTGGTCGAGTTGGCCAATGAAAACCGTGTCGCCATCGGCCAGGCCGAGCGCCGTGAGATGGACGCCTGGGTCGAAGGCGTTCACCAGGGTGTGGTGGCTGATGTCAGCCCAAGCCAGGTGTGGGGCGAGGCCATGCTCGATGAGCTGCTCGACCGTACCGAGGGCTCGCCGCTGTTGCTGGTGCTGGACGGCGTGACCGATCCGCACAACCTCGGCGCCTGTCTGCGTTCAGCGGATGCTGCCGGCGCGCTGGCGGTGATTGTGCCTAAAGACAAGTCCGCCACCTTGACGCCGGTAGTACGTAAAGTCGCCTGCGGCGCGGCGGAAGTGATTCCGCTGGTGGCCGTGACCAACCTGGCGCGCACCCTGGAGAAACTCCAGCAACGCGGTTTGTGGGTCGTGGGCACGGCGGGCGAGGCCGAGGTCAGCATTTATGACCAGGACCTCACCGGCCCGACCATTCTGATCATGGGCGCCGAAGGCAAAGGCATGCGCCGCCTGACCCGCGAGCACTGCGATTACCTGGTGCATTTGCCGATGGCCGGTAGCGTCAGCAGTCTCAACGTTTCGGTCGCGACCGGCGTGTGCTTGTTTGAAGCCCAGCGTCAGCGTGGGGCCAAAAAGGCGGGCGCTTCGCGCAAGTCGTAAGCTTCAAGCTGCAAGTTAACAGCGCAGTGGTTGACCACTTGTAGCTTGCAGCTTCCCCCCTGCTCCTCTACTATTGCGCCCCTTGCCTTCCTGGCAGGCACCGATGTGCCTCCCTGCGGCAAGATCCATAAGTGTCATTCACTCCTTGTCTGACCGTTTTTGAGCGGCAGGCTACAACCCGTAAGGAGCATTCATGCGTCATTACGAAATCATCTTTTTGGTCCACCCGGATCAAAGCGAGCAAGTCGGCGGCATGGTTGAGCGTTACACCAAGCTGATCGAAGAAGACGGCGGCAAAATCCACCGTCTGGAAGATTGGGGCCGTCGTCAACTGGCCTACGCAATCAACAATGTTCACAAGGCTCACTACGTGATGCTGAACGTTGAGTGCACTGGCAAGGCCCTGGCCGAGCTGGAAGACAACTTCCGCTACAACGATGCAGTGATCCGTAACCTGGTCATCCGTCGCGAAGAAGCCGTTACCGGCCAATCCGAGATGCTCAAGGCTGAAGAAAACCGCAGTGAGCGCCGTGAGCGTCGCGACCGTCCTGAGCACGAAGGCGCTGATAGCGCTGACAGTGATGACAGCGACAACAGCGATAACGCTGACGAGTAATCCACGGACCTTTTAAGGAGCCTATCAAATGGCACGTTTCTTCCGTCGTCGTAAATTCTGCCGCTTCACCGCTGAAGACGTGAAAGAGATCGATTACAAAGATCTCAACACTCTGAAAGCCTACGTATCCGAGACCGGCAAAATCGTTCCAAGCCGTATCACCGGTACCAAAGCACGTTATCAGCGTCAGCTGGCCACCGCTATCAAGCGCGCCCGCTTCCTGGCCCTGCTGGCCTACACCGACAGCCACGGCCGCTGAGACCGGGCAGTCGACAAGTAGTAAGGGATTGAATGCATGCGCGCCTTAGCTGAGTTCATCATGCGCGGTCGTATGCAGGCCACTCTGGTAGTGGCTGGCTGTGCGGCGTTGCCGTTGCTTTATTGGTTGGGTGCTGCCGCGGGTTGCCTTGTGCTGCTGCGGCGCGGTTTGAAGGACGCCGTTGGCGTTCTTGCCCTGGGTTTGTTGCCGGCCTTGATCTGGTGGCTGCAAATGGGTGATCCAAGGGTACTTCTGGTACTGCTGGGGTCATCGAGCCTTGCGTTGGTTTTGCGCGCAAGCGAGTCCTGGGTCCGCACGCTGCTGGTCAGCGTGGCATTGGGGTTGGTGTACTCAGTGATGCTTGGCGCGGCTTTCCGCCCGCAAATCGAGGCGCTGGCGCAGGAAATCGTCAAGATCCTGCCGCTGGCCCTCGGGGATCTCTACCAGCAATTGTCGGTAGATGAGCGAGCGCGGTTTGCGTCACTGATTGCCCCGGTCCTGACCGGCCTGATTGCGGCATTGTTGCAGGTCGTCAGCGTGCTGAGCCTGATTCTTGGGCGTTATTGGCAGGCGTTGTTGTACAACCCGGGTGGTTTTGGTCGCGAGTTTCGCAGTATCAGAATCCCCGCGGGACCGGCGATGTTGCTGCTGGCGTGCATGGTTGTCGGACCGAACTTCGGTCCACAGATGGCCTTGTTGGCGCCGATTTGCAGTGTACCGCTGGTGTTTGCCGGGCTGGCCCTGATCCATGGGCTCGCCGCGCAGAAGCGCCTGGCCAAGTTTTGGCTGGTGGGGTTGTACGTGACGCTGTTGCTGTTCATGCAGCTGATCTATCCGTTACTCGTGGTTCTGGCCATTGTCGACGGCCTGATTGATTTTCGCGGTCGTCTGGCGCCGAAAGACGCCGATAACGCGAACGGTGAAGGTTAAAAGTTAGAGGATTTTCACATGCAACTGATCCTTCTGGAAAAAGTCGCCAACCTGGGCAACCTGGGCGACAAAGTGAACGTTAAGGCCGGCTACGGTCGTAACTACCTGCTGCCATACGGCAAAGCCACCGCTGCAACCGCTGCCAACCTGGCTGCGTTTGAAGAGCGTCGCGCTGAGCTGGAAAAAGCCGCAGCAGACAAAAAAGCATCGGCCGAAACTCGCGCTGCCCAACTGGCGGAGCTGGAAGTGACTATCACTGCCACCGCCGGTGACGAAGGCAAGCTGTTCGGTTCGATCGGCACCCACGACATCGCTGATGCACTGACCGCCTCCGGCGTTGAAGTGCAGAAGAGCGAAGTTCGTCTGCCGAACGGCACCATCCGCAACGTAGGCGAATTCGACGTAGCCGTGCACCTGCACGCCGAAGTTGAAGCCACCGTACGCGTTGTTGTGGTAGCTGCTTAAGGCTGTACCTAACTGACTGGCACCTCGCGTGTCAGCCAGTTAACATCGGGCACGATCCTGTTTACAGGTCGTGCCTTTTGTTTTTCTACACACCCCAAATTCCAAGTGGCCATGAACGATATTTCCGCTCCTGAGCAATACGATCTGCAAACCGCTGCCCTGAAGGTGCCGCCGCATTCCATCGAGGCCGAACAGGCCGTGCTCGGTGGCTTGATGCTGGACAACAACGCCTGGGAACGCGTGCTGGATCAAGTCTCGGACGGGGACTTCTATCGTCATGACCATCGCCTGATTTTCCGCGCCATCGCCAAGCTGGCCGACCAGAACTCCCCGATCGACGTGGTGACCCTGGCCGAGCAGCTCGATAAAGAAGGCCAGACCTCCCAGGTCGGCGGCCTCGGTTACCTGGGCGAGTTGGCGAAAAACACGCCGTCCGTCGCCAACATCAAGGCCTATGCCCAGATCGTGCGTCAGCGCGCCACGCTGCGTCAGTTGATCGGCATCAGCACTGAAATCGCCGACAGTGCCTTCAACCCCGAAGGCCGCACCGCTGAAGAAATCCTCGATGAAGCCGAGCGCCAGATCTTCCAGATCGCCGAAGCCCGGCCGAAAACCGGCGGCCCGGTAGGCGTCAACGAGCTGTTAACCAAGGCCATTGACCGGATCGACACCTTGTTCAACACCGACGCCGCCATCACCGGCATTTCCACCGGCTACACCGACCTCGACGAGAAGACCAGCGGCCTGCAACCGGCCGACTTGATCATCGTGGCCGGCCGTCCGTCGATGGGTAAAACCACCTTCGCGATGAACCTGGTGGAAAACGCCGTGTTGCGCAGCGACAAGACCGTTCTGGTGTACTCCCTAGAGATGCCAGGCGAATCGCTGATCATGCGTATGCTGTCGTCCCTGGGCCGCATCGACCAGACCAAAGTGCGTTCCGGTCAGTTGGAAGACGACGACTGGCCGCGCCTAACCTCGGCGGTCAACCTGCTCAACGACCGCAAGTTGTTTATCGATGACACGGCGGGCATCAGCCCTTCGGAGATGCGTGCGCGTACCCGTCGTTTGGTGCGTGAGCACGGCGACATCGCCTTGATCATGATCGACTACCTGCAGCTGATGCAGATCCCGGGCTCCAGCGGCGATAACCGCACCAACGAAATTTCCGAGATCTCCCGTTCCTTGAAAGCCTTGGCCAAGGAATTCAACTGCCCGGTGGTGGCACTGTCCCAGCTCAACCGTTCCTTGGAACAGCGCCCCAATAAACGCCCGGTGAACTCCGACTTGCGGGAATCGGGTGCGATCGAGCAGGACGCCGACGTGATCATGTTCGTATACCGCGACGAGGTGTATCACCCGGAGACCGAGCATAAAGGCATCGCCGAGATCATCATCGGCAAGCAGCGGAACGGGCCGATCGGCTTTATCCGCCTGGCGTTTATCGGTAAGTACACGCGCTTCGAAAACCTGGCGCCGGGCAGCTACAACTTCGACGACGACGAATAAAGCCTTCTGCTCAATTCCGACCATTACCGTCGGAATTGGTCATATTTTGTGCTATATTCCGCGCCCGCGATTTTTCATCTCAACACCGGTCACCGTCATGCAAACAGCCAAGCCGTTATTTGACTATCCCAAGTACTGGGCCGAATGTTTCGGCCCTGCGCCATTCCTGCCGATGAGCAGGGAGGAGATGGATCAGCTTGGCTGGGATTCCTGCGACATCATCATCGTCACCGGTGATGCGTACGTTGACCATCCGTCGTTCGGCATGGCGATCATCGGCCGGCTGCTGGAGTCCCAGGGCTTCCGCGTCGGGATCATTGCCCAACCGAACTGGCAGTCCAAAGACGACTTCATGAAGCTCGGCGAGCCGAACCTGTTCTTCGGCGTCGCGGCCGGCAACATGGACTCCATGATCAACCGTTACACCGCCGACAAGAAAATCCGCTCCGACGACGCCTACACCCCTGGCGGCATGGCCGGCAAACGCCCGGACCGCGCCAGCCTGGTGTACAGCCAGCGTTGCAAGGAAGCCTACAAGAATGTGCCGATCGTGCTCGGCGGCATCGAAGCTTCCCTGCGCCGCATCGCCCACTACGACTACTGGCAGGATCGCGTGCGCAACTCGATCCTGATCGACGCCACCGCCGATATCCTGCTGTACGGTAACGCCGAGCGGGCCATCGTCGAGGTGGCCCAGCGCCTGTCCTGGGGCCACAAGATCGAAGACATCACCGATGTGCGCGGCACCGCGTTTATCCGCCGTGACACGCCTGCGGGCTGGTACGAAGTGGACTCCACCCGCATCGACCGTCCGGGCAAGATCGATAAGATCATCAACCCGTATGTGAACACCCAGGACACCCAGGCCTGCGCCATCGAGCAGGAGAAAGGCCCGGTCGACGACCCGGAAGAAGCCAAGGTCGTGCAGATCCTCGCCAGCCCCAAGATGACCCGCGACAAAACCGTGATCCGCCTGCCGTCGGTGGAAAAAGTGCGCAATGACGCGGTGCTCTATGCCCACGCCAACCGCGTGCTGCACCTGGAAACCAACCCGGGCAACGCCCGCGCCCTGGTGCAAAAGCACGGTGAAGTGGACGTGTGGTTCAACCCGCCGCCCATCCCGATGACCACCGAAGAAATGGACTACGTGTTCGGCATGCCTTACGCACGCGTCCCGCACCCGGCGTACGGCAAGGAGAAGATCCCGGCCTACGACATGATCCGCTTCTCGGTGAACATCATGCGTGGCTGCTTCGGCGGCTGCACCTTCTGCTCGATCACCGAGCACGAAGGCCGCATCATCCAGAACCGTTCCGAAGAGTCGATCATTCGCGAGATCGAAGAGATCCGTGACAAAGTCCCAGGCTTCACCGGGGTGATCTCCGACCTCGGCGGCCCGACCGCGAACATGTACCGTATCGCCTGCAAGAGCCCGGAAATCGAATCCGCGTGCCGCAAGCCATCGTGCGTGTTCCCTGGCATCTGCCCGAACCTGAACACCGACCATTCGTCGTTGATTCAGCTGTACCGCAGCGCCCGTGCATTGCCGGGAGTGAAGAAGATCCTGATCGCCTCCGGTCTGCGCTACGACCTCGCCGTGGAGTCGCCGGAATACGTGAAAGAGTTGGTGACTCACCACGTCGGTGGTTACCTGAAGATCGCCCCGGAACATACCGAGGAAGGTCCGCTCAACCAGATGATGAAACCGGGCATCGGCAGCTATGACAAGTTCAAGCGCATGTTCGAGAAGTACACCAAGGAAGCGGGCAAGGAACAGTACCTGATCCCGTACTTCATCGCCGCTCACCCCGGTACCACCGATGAAGACATGATGAACCTGGCGCTGTGGCTCAAGGGCAACGGTTTCCGCGCCGACCAGGTGCAGGCGTTCTACCCGTCGCCGATGGCCACCGCCACCGCGATGTATCACTCGGGCAAGAACCCGCTGCGCAAGGTCACTTACAAGAGTGACGCAGTAACTATCGTCAAGAGCGAGGAGCAGCGCCGTCTGCACAAGGCTTTCCTGCGCTACCACGACCCGAAAGGCTGGCCGATGCTGCGCGAAGCGCTGACCCGCATGGGCCGCGCCGACCTGATCGGGCCGGGCAAGGACCAACTGATCCCGCTGCATCAGCCGAGCACCGACAGCTACCAGAGCGCCCGTCGCAAGAACTCGACGCCGGCCGGTAGCCACAAGGTCGCCAAGCAGACCACCACCAAGATCCTCACCCAGCACACCGGCCTGCCACCCCGTGGCAGCGACGGCAGCAACCCGTGGGACAAGCGTGAACAAGCCAAGGCCGCAGCCCAGGCGCGTAACAAGCAGGCGGCTAAGGAGCGTAGCGATGCGGCCAAGGGCAAGGGCGGCAAGCCAACCCGCAAGCCGGTGGTGCCGCGTTGATCGTCGCTTGAAAATGCAAAACGCCAGCCTTGTGCTGGCGTTTTGCTTTCTGGTCGGGGGTGAGGCTGTTTGGTAAGGTGGCGCCCATTGAAGCGCTATCGGGGGCAAGCCCTCTCCCACGCTTGACCGCATTCACGCTCCAATTGTGGGAGGGGGCTTGCCCCCGATAGCGTCAGTCCAGTCTCCACCCTTCAAGGAAGAACTCCTCATGGGCAACCCTCTGGCCGGCATCGGTATGGACTCCAACCGCTCCCAGTTCATGGCGCGCCAGCGCATCGAAAGTCAGATCAATTTGCCGCGCTTATTCGCCGCCATTGACGCCGACCCCGGCATCGTCGGCGCAGGCGTGGTGTATATCGACGCCGACTTCAACGTCGTCACCCTGCGCGAATTCAAGCCCATTTGCAGTATCAAGCCCAAGCGCATCATTTTGCGTGAAGCGCAGAAGTACATTTCGCCTGCCCAGTTTGTGGAGCAGGTGAAGACCGACCCCCGTGAAGGTCGCCTGCAGAAGGAGGCGTTTGATATGGGGCTTTCCTGCGGCGCGGCGGTGATTGGCTGGATTGTGGTGTTCAGCGGCAGTGTCGCTGTACCGTTCACCGCTGGCGCCAGTGCTTTTGTGGTGGGCATTGGCGTCACGGCGGCATTGGCCAGCAGCGCGCAATGCGGTTTTGGCGTGGCGCGTACTTACAACGAAGTGCTTGACCCTGAAGCCAACGACCGCATGGACGACGCGGAATGGTATGGCGCCGTTTCCCCAGTTCTCGATGCCGCCTCGCTGGTGGGCATCGGCACGGGCGCCTTGACCACGTTCCGGCTGCTCAAGGCCAAAAAAGCTGCCGCATTAGGCAAGAGTTGGTACGAGTTGCTCAAAGGTCTGACGCGCCAGGAGCGTAAGAAGTTGACCAAGGAGTTGCTCAGCCTGAGAGACCCGAGCCTGACCCCCAAATTGATCAAATTGCAGCAGCGTGCCGGCAAACTGACCAAAAGCTACAGCTCGACGCAAATCCGTCATGCCACGCTGACGCAAATCAAGGATGCATTGGGGGGCCTGTTGGGGATCTGGGGCAGCTATCGAACCGGCCATGTGGGCACGGCTGAAACCATTGCGATCGGTCTGTTCGAGGATTTGACGGAATGAAGGGCTTTCCCGACATGGGCAGCTTCCTGGCGCGCTATTTTCCCGTATTCATGGGTACCGTGTTCATGGCGATCTTTTCTGGCTCGGCCGCAGTGTCCATGGCGGGCGTGACGTACCTGCGCGGAGTTGATCCCGCGCTCAAGTCCAGCTATTCAGGGGCTGCGATCCTGGTATTGGTGGCGGTGCTAGTGTTTGGCAACGTGATGATCGCTCGAGGCTATCCCTGGGCGACCAGGCTGGTGGCAGGCTACCTGGTGTGCTGCCTGTTGTTCGTCGTGCCGATGATTCAATACGACCTTCACTTGCTGGTATACGGCTCGGCGTTGTTGTTTCCGTTGCTGGGGTTGCTATTGCTCAACAGCAAGCGCCACCGCGAAATGCGCCACAGACTCCTCGAAATACGTCGTCTGCGCCATGCCGTCGTTGCGCAGCGAAAAGCCCGTTGATTGGCTGGATTTGCTCTTCATTCGCCTACTCGCGTCACAAATAGGTGCAACGCTTGCACTATTGCCCTCTACGAAGGCGCCGTTTTGGTGCTGTACTGCACCGGGTCTTACGATAACGCGCAATGACCGCTGCTCTGGCATAAGTCTTGCGCGCTATGTGCCCATGCCCTGGCTCGCAGGAGGCCGCCGTGTCGATTCATGTCGCGTTGCACCACGTTACGCATTACCGCTACGACCGTGCTGTCGAACTCGGCCCGCAAATTGTGCGCTTGCGCCCGGCGGCCCACAGCCGTACGCGGATTTTGTCCTATGCGCTGAAAGTGCTGCCCGAGCAGCACTTCATCAATTGGCAACAAGACCCCCAGGGCAATTACCTGGCGCGCCTGGTGTTTCCGGAAAAAACCGCCGAACTGCGCATTGAAGTCGATCTGGTCGCCGAGATGGCGGTGTTCAACCCGTTCGACTTTTTTCTTGAGCCCTACGCCGAAAACATTCCCTTCAATTACGCCGCCGACGAGCAGCGCGAGCTGGCGCCGTACTTGGAAACCCTGCCACTGACGCCGAAGTTCGCCGCTTACCTGGCTGGTATCGACCGCACGCCGCTGCCGGCGGTGGACTTTCTGGTGGGCCTCAATCAGCGCCTGGCGGCGGACATCGGCTATCTGATCCGCATGGAACCCGGTGTGCAGACCCCGGAATTCACCTTGGAAAACGCCTCGGGTTCGTGCCGCGACTCGGCCTGGCTGCTGGTGCAACTGTTGCGCAACCTGGGGCTGGCGGCGCGGTTTGTGTCGGGTTATCTGATCCAGCTCACCGCCGACGTCAAAGCCCTGGACGGGCCGTCCGGCACCGATGTGGATTTCACTGACCTGCACGCCTGGTGTGAGGTGTACTTGCCTGGTGCCGGCTGGATCGGCCTGGATGCCACCTCCGGCCTGTTCGCGGGGGAAGGGCATATCCCGTTGGCCTGTAGCCCCGATCCTTCCTCTGCCGCACCGATCAGTGGGCTGGTGGAGCCTTGCGAGTGCGAGTTTGCCCACGAAATGTCGGTGGAGCGGATCTGGGAGGCACCGCGTGTCACCAAGCCCTACACCGAAGAGCAGTGGCGCGCGATCCATGCCCTGGGCCGGCAGATCGACGGCGACCTGCTCAAGCACGACGTGCGCCTGACCATGGGCGGCGAACCGACCTTCGTGTCCATCGACGACCCCGACGGCGCCGAGTGGAACACCGCCGCGCTCGGGCCGGACAAGCGGCGCCTGTCTGCCCAGTTGTTCCAGCGCATGCGCCAGCACTACGCGCCCCAGGGCCTGGTGCACTTCGGCCAAGGCAAGTGGTACCCCGGCGAACAACTGCCGCGCTGGTCGCTCAATTGCTATTGGCGTCGCGACGGCGTGCCGATCTGGCACAACAGCGCACTGATCGCCGACGAGC
Organism: Pseudomonas sp. S4_EA_1b; assembly: GCF_016307435.1. Taxonomy (NCBI): domain Bacteria; kingdom Pseudomonadati; phylum Pseudomonadota; class Gammaproteobacteria; order Pseudomonadales; family Pseudomonadaceae; genus Pseudomonas; species Pseudomonas sp. S4_EA_1b. Next base: position 165,044 of record NZ_JAEILC010000026.1, read on the forward strand.
AGCGGGACTACGGCGCCAATGACGAGTTGGCTGGGCGCTTCCTGGCCAGCGTCGCCGAGCGCCTCAAATTGCCCGCGCGTTTCGTGTTCCCGGCCTTCGAGGATCATTTTTATTACCTGTGGCGCGAAGGTGCGCTGCCGCGGAACGTCACGGCGCAAGACCCGCGACTCAGCGACGAACTGGAACGCGAGCGCCTGCGCAAAGTGTTCAGCCAGGGTTTGGATAAAGTCATCGGCCATGTGCTGCCGCTGGCGCGCACGGCGGCCAATGACCGCTGGCAGAGCGGGCGCTGGTACCTGCGCGACACCCATTGCCGGCTGGTGCCGGGAGACTCACCCCTTGGCTACCGCCTGCCATTGGCGTCGCAGCCCTGGGTAACGGCGGCGGAGTATCCGTTCGTGCACCCCACAGACCCTAACCAGGATCTGCCGGAGCTGCCGGATAACGCGCAACTGCACCATCACGCCGAGCCGGCTCCCAACGACGAACGCGTGCCGCAGGTGGACGAGTCCGCCGATTGGCTGACCCGCACCGCGCTGTGCGCCGAGGCTCGCGAAGGGCGGCTGTACGTGTTTATGCCGCCGCTGGAGCGCGTGGAAGATTATCTGGAACTGGTCGCCGCCATCGAAACCAGCGCAGAAGAACTGCATTGCCCGCTGCTGCTGGAAGGCTACGAGCCACCGGCCGATACGCGGCTGAGCAACTTCCGGGTCACGCCGGACCCGGGTGTGATCGAGGTCAACGTGCAACCGTCCGCCACTTGGGACGAGTTGGTAGAGCGCACCGAGTTTCTCTACGAAGAGGCGCGACAAACCCGACTGACCACGGAAAAATTCATGATCGACGGGCGCCACACCGGCACCGGCGGCGGCAACCACTTCGTACTCGGCGGCGCCACGCCCAAGGATTCGCCGTTCTTGCGCCGCCCGGATCTGCTGCGCAGCCTGATCAGTTACTGGCATAACCACCCGTCGTTGTCCTACCTGTTTTCCGGGCTGTTTATCGGCCCCACGTCCCAGGCGCCGCGGGTGGACGAAGCGCGCAACGATGCGCTGTACGAGCTGGAGATCGCCTTCGCGCAAATGCCCGAACCCGATGAGGAATGCCCGCCGTGGCAGGTCGACCGCCTGCTGCGCAACCTGCTGATCGACGTCACGGGCAATACCCACCGCGCCGAGTTCTGTATCGACAAACTCTACTCCCCCGACGGCGCCACCGGCCGTCTGGGCCTGTTGGAACTGCGTGCCTTTGAAATGCCGCCCCATGCGCGCATGAGCCTGACCCAACAGTTGCTGCTGCGCGCCTTGGTCGCGCGGTTCTGGCGTGAACCCTACGCCCCGGCCAAGCTGGCGCGCTGGGGCACCGAGCTGCATGACCGTTTCCTGCTGCCGCACTTTATCGAGCAGGACTTTGCCGACGTTATCGTCGAACTCAATGCCGCCGGGTATCCGCTGCGGGCCGAATGGTTTGCCGCGCACTTGGAGTTTCGTTTTCCCAAGGTCGGCGACTATGCCGTCAGCGGTATCGAGCTGGAATTGCGTCAGGCCCTGGAACCCTGGCATGTGCTGGGCGAAGAGGGCGCGGCGGGCGGCACGGTGCGGTATGTGGATTCGTCCCTGGAGCGCCTGCAAGTGAAGCTCACAGGCCTGCCGCCACAACGTTATCTGCTGACCTGCAACGGCATCCCGGTGCCGCTGCAACCCACTGGTCGTGTCGGTGAGTTCGTCGCGGGTGTGCGCTACCGCGCCTGGCAACCGGCCAACTGCCTGCAACCGACCATCCCGGTGCATGCGCCGCTGGTGTTCGACCTGCTCGACACCTGGATGCAGCGCTCGCTGGGCGGCTGCCAGTACCATGTTGCGCATCCGGGCGGGCGCAATTACGACAGCTTGCCGGTGAATGCCAACGAGGCGGAGAGCCGGCGCATGGCGCGGTTTTTCCGGCTCGGCCATACACCCGGAAAGCTCCCCGTACCGACCATCGTGATCAACGATGAATTACCGATGACCCTGGATCTACGACGCTTTGCCAATAAGAATGACTGACTGCGATTGAAGGTGGGAGGGCCCAGCTCCCGCCCACCGTTGATTGCAATGAATCTGAGTTAACCTGAGCCCCTTTGCCTCTGCCGAGCGTTCCATGTCCGACTTGCTCGACCGTTACCCGCTGACCGCGGGCACTTATCATGAATTGCTGGACGACAGCGGCGTAGTGCGTGCCCATTGGCGACGCCTGCTCGATCACCTGCAGCGCAGCACCCCGGCGCAGCTGGCCCAGCGCCAGGCGCTGTTGACCCGGCAGATCCAGGAAAACGGCGTGACCTACAACGTCTACGCCGACCCTAAAGGCGCCGACCGCCCATGGGAATTGGACCTGTTGCCCCATGTGCTGGCCTTTGACGAGTGGCAGCATCTGGCGGCCGGCATCGCCCAGCGTGCGCGCTTGCTCAACGCGGTGCTGGCCGATCTGTATGGCCCGCAGCGCTTGATCAAGGAAGGTCTGCTGCCGGCGGAACTGGTGTTCGGGCATAACAACTTCCTATGGCCGTGCCAGGGCATCCAGCCGCCCGATGGCACGTTTTTGCACCTGTATGCGGTTGACCTGGCGCGCACCCCGGATGGCCGCTGGTGGGTCACCGCCGACCGCACCCAGGCGCCGTCGGGTGCCGGCTACGCCTTGGAAAACCGCACCATCGTGTCCCGTGCCTTCCCGGACCTGTACCGCGACTTGCAGGTGCAGCACCTCACCGGTTTTTTCCGCACACTGCAGGAAACCTTAGCGCGCCAGGCCCCCGGCGATGATCAGACGCCGCTGATCGTGCTGCTCACCCCCGGGCGTTTCAACGAAAGCTACTTCGAACACCTCTACCTCGCCCGTCAGCTCGGTTATCCGCTGGTGGAGGGGGGCGATCTCACTGTGCGCGACAGCCGCGTGTTCCTCAAAACCCTCAGTGGCCTGCGCCGCGTGAATGCGATCATGCGCCGCCTGGACGACGACTTTTGCGACCCGCTGGAGCTGCGCACCGACTCAGCCCTCGGCGTGCCCGGCCTGCTCGATGCGGTGCGCCAGGGCAATGTGCTGGTGGCCAATGCCCTGGGCAGCGGCGTGCTGGAGTCTCCGGGTTTGCTGGGCTTTCTGCCGAAAATCAACCAGTTTTTGTTTGGCGAAGAACTGATCCTGCCGTCCATCGCCACTTGGTGGTGCGGCGAGGCGCCAGTGCTTGCCGAAGCCTTGGAAAAGCTGCCGGAGTTGCTGATCAAACCGGCATTTGCGTCGCAGAGTTTTACCCCCGTGTTTGGCCGCGATCTGGATGATGCGCAGCGCCAGGCCCTGACCGAACGCATGCGCGCGCGCCCTTACGCGTACGTGGCCCAGGAGCTGGCGCAACTGTCCCAGGCGCCGGTGTGGCACACCGAAGAGGATCACCTGCAACACCGTGCCATCGGCATGCGCGTTTACGCCGTGGCCAGTGACGACGGCTATCGCGTGCTGCCAGGCGGCCTGACGCGCGTCGCCGCCGAAGCCGATGCCGAGGTGGTGTCGATGCAGCGCGGTGGCGCGAGCAAAGACACCTGGGTGCTCGGCGAGCGGGCGCCCGGCGGCGAACAGTGGCGCGCACAACGTTCCATCGGCGCCCATGATCTGGTGCGCCGCGACCCGTATCTGCCCTCGCGGGTGGTGGAAAACCTGTTCTGGTTCGGCCGGTATTGCGAGCGCTGCGATGACAGCGCGCGCTGGCTGCGGATCGTGCTGGCGCGCTATGTCGACGGCGACGACCCGCTGGCGTTGCAGGCGGCGGTGGAACTGGGCGAGAACTTGCGCTTGTTGCCGGAGGAGGGCGACCTGCCCGAGCGTCTGCTGGCCGCGTTGCTCGGTGACGACTGGCCGTCGAGCCTGCGCGCCAACCTGCAACGCTTGCAGTGGGCGGCGTCCCAGGTGCGCGGCAAGTTGTCCCGGGAAAACTGGCAGGCCCTGGTGGAGCTGCAGCGCGAAGCCTTGGAGTTGGAGCGCGAAACGGCGGACTTCGGCGAGTTACTGGACTTTCTCAACCGCCTGGTGATGTCCCTCGCGGCGCTGTCCGGGTTCGCCCTGGACGACATGACTCGCGATGAAGGCTGGCGCTTCTTGATGATGGGGCGGCGCATCGAGCGCCTGCAGTTTCTCAGCAGCAGCCTTGCGGCGTTCCTGCGCGGCGTGGCGGTGTTCGATCAAGCGGGGCTGGAATGGTTGCTGGAATTGGGCAACAGCAGCATCACCTACCGCTCGCGCTACCTGGCGGTGCCGCAACTGATCCCGGTGCTCGACCTGTTGCTGCTGGACGAGCAGAACCCCCATGCGGTGTTGTTCCAGCTCAAACTGGTGAGCCGCACCTTGCGGCGGCTCAACGACGACTTTGGCGTGCCGCGGGAAACCGGCCTAGGGCCGTTGGTGGAGCGCCTTACGCGCTTCGACCTGAGTTGCCTGGAGAACCCGCTGTTCGGCGAGTCCGGCGTACGCGCCGCGCTGGATGGCCTGGCCGACCTGCTGCAAGCGGTGGCCGATGAGAGTGGGCAAGTGTCGGATCGCCTGGCGCTGCGCCACTTTGCCCATGTGGATGATGTGAGCCAGCAAACGGTGTCGCTGTGATGAGTGCGCGCTATCAGATTTTCCACGATACCCATTACCACTATGACAGCCCGGTGTCCCTGGCCCAGCAGTTGGCGCATCTGTGGCCGCGTGCATGTGAGTGGCAGCGCTGCAGCGCGCAACAGTTGGATATTAGTCCGTCGCCGTCTTCACGCCGCGACGAGCTGGATGTGTTCGGCAACCCCATCACGCGCCTGGCGTTCGAGCGGCCCCATGACGAGCTGTTGGTCAATGCCGGATTGACCGTGGAAGTGCTGGCGCGCCCGGCGCCGGATTTCGCCCGGTCACCCGCCTGGGATCAAACCCGCGACAGCCTGACCTACACCAGTCGCCCGATGTCGCCCGAGGCGATCGAAGCTTGCCGTTATCGCTTCGAGTCGCCCTATGTGCATTTGAAACACACCTTCGTCGATTTTTCGGAAAGCTGTTTTGCACCGGGGCGGCCATTGCTGCTGGGCGTGCAAGCGTTGATGCAGAAGATCTTCAGCGAATTCACCTTCGATGCCGAAGCCACCCAGGTCGCTACACCGCTGGTGGAGGTGCTGGAACGCCGTCGCGGCGTGTGCCAGGACTTCGCCCACCTGATGCTTGCGTGCCTACGCTCCCGTGGCCTGGCGGCGCGTTATATCAGCGGTTACCTGCTCACCCAGCCGCCACCCGGCCAGCCACGGCTGATCGGCGCCGATGCGTCCCATGCGTGGGTTTCTGTGTATTGCCCGGTGTCGGGCTGGGTGGATTTCGATCCGACAAATAACGTACAGCCGGCACTGGAGCACATCACCCTGGCCTGGGGCCGGGATTTTTCCGATGTGTCGCCGTTGCGTGGGGTGATTCTGGGGGGAGGGAGCCATGACCCGGAAGTGCGGGTGACGGTGATGCCGCTGGAGTAACGATGAATTGTGGTGAACAGGGCGGGCCCGTTCACCACAAAGAAAATTATTCAGCCGGATCTTTTGGTGTTTCGGTCTCGTCGCTCGTTTCTTCACCATCGGCATCCGGGTTCAGCGCGCCGGCTTCTTCATCGGCGGCGGCTTTCTTGCGTTGTAGCTTTTCCTCTTTCTTCTGTTCCTTGGCCAAGTCTCTCTGACGTTTGGCGAAGGAGTAATTAGGTTTGGCCATGGGCAATCCTCTAGGGTCGAAGGTGAGGGTGGGCGGCACGCGGCTGCCTCGGGTCGCCATGGTAGCAGCTTAGCAGCGCGCTTGGCCTTCACTTACCGCAGGCGTAGGCGGCCAGCAGGCCGTTGAACAGTTGGTTGAGGCGCATGGCTCGGACTCCAGTGGATGATGGAGCCGATCATAAGCAGGCTGCGGCACTTTGGCCGGTTGATTATGTCGATAGGTCTGATAGCCTAAAGTTGTATACAATTTGTTGATTCAGATCATAGGAAATCGTGCCTGTCTCAGGCACCCTTGCCGCATCATGCGTTTTTAACCCTGCCTTGGAGATTCACATGTTTGCCAAAATCGTTGCTGTTTCCCTGCTGACATTGGCCAGCGGCCAGTTGCTGGCTGCAGAGTGCAAGATTACCGTCGACTCCACTGACCAGATGTCCTTCAACACCAAGGAAATCACGATCGACAAGAGCTGCAAAAAATTCACCGTCGAATTGACTCACTCCGGCAGCCTGCCAAAAAACGTCATGGGCCATAACTGGGTGCTGACCAGCGCCGCTGACATGCAGCCGGTCGCGACCGATGGCATGGCCGCCGGTATCGAAAAGAACTACCTGAAAGAAGACGACGCCCGCATCATCGCCCACACCAAGATCATCGGTGCCGGCGAGAAAGATTCCGTGACCTTCGACGTGTCGAAGCTGGCGGCGGGTACTGATTACGCATTCTTCTGCTCGTTCCCAGGCCACATCTCGATGATGAAAGGCACTGTGGTCGTCAAGTAAGCGCGCGTAATCGTTCATCGGGGGCAAGCCCCCTCCCACCTTGGATTGTGAATACAGTCAACTGTGGGAGGGGGCTTGCCCCCGATGACGTTCTGCCTGGTTCAACTCACGGCGCAAACGGCATGACTCGCTTGTGCTCAGTCTTGCGATACGTCTCGCAGATGATCCTGAACGCCTCTTCCCGCACCGGCTCGCCATGCAGGAACGCATCGATCTCGGCGTAAGTCACCCCATGTGACGCCTCATCCGGCTTACCCGGCGACAAGTCTTCCAGGTCGGCGGTCGGCACCTTCTCCACCAGGGATTCCGGCGCACCAAAGTGCCGCGCAATCGCACGTACCTGGTTCTTTACCAGCCCGCTCAACGGCGCCAAGTCGCAGGCCCCGTCGCCGAACTTGGTGAAAAAGCCCATCACCGCTTCCGCCGCATGGTCGGTACCAATCACCAGGCCGCCAGCCGCCCCGGCGATGGTGTACTGCGCCACCATGCGCATCCGCGCTTTGGTGTTGCCCAACACGAAATCGCGGGACACCGCCGCCTTGCCTTCAAACACCGCCACTTCATTGGCCAGGGCTTTGACCGCCGGGCCGATATTGACGGTGTGGCGTTCGTCCGGGTCGATAAAGTCCACCGACGCCTGGGCGTCGATTTCATCGAACTGGGTTTCATAGGGCAGGCGCACGGCGATGAAGCGGTAGGCCTCGTCGCCGGTGCTGGCGCGTAGTTCCTGCATCGCCCGTTGAGCCAGCAGGCCGGCGGTCAGGGAATCGACGCCGCCACTGATGCCCAGCACGAGGGCCTTGAGCCCGGAGTTGCGCAGGCAGTCCTGAATAAACTTCACGCGCCGCGCCACTTCGGCTTCAAGCGCGGCCTGGTCATTGAATGGCGCTTGGACCTTGAGCTGCTGCGCAATCTCACGCTGTACGGCTTGCATGGTTCACTCCTTGCTGGATAGGGCAGGTACTTTGAAAACGTGACGCAAATAGGCGACGAAATTCGGGTCGGTGCATTGGGTCTTGCCCGGCTCATCGGAAATCTTCGCCACCGGCTGGCCATTGCAGGCGGTCATTTTAAGCACAATGCTCATGGGCTCCACCCCTGGAATGTCACAGGTCAGGTTGGTGCCGATACCGAAGCTCACATTAATGCGGCCCCGCAATGCGCGGAAAATCTCCAGGGCCTTGGGCAGCGACAGGCTGTCGGAAAACACCAGGGTCTTGCTCATCGGCTCGATACCCAGCTTGTGATAGTGAGTGATGGCTTTTTCCGCCCACTGCACCGGGTCGCCGGAGTCATGGCGCAGGCCGTCGAAGAGTTTGGCGAAGTACAGATCGAAGTCGCCGAGGAACGCGTCGGTGGTGATGCAGTCGGTCAGGGCGATACCCAGCAGGCCGCGGTATTCGCGAACCCAGCAATCGAGCGCGGCGATCTGGCTGTCGATCAGGCGCGGGCCGAGCTGCTGATGGGCCATGATCCATTCATGGGCCATGGTGCCCAGGGGTTTCATGTCGAACTCGCGGGCCAGGTGCACGTTGCTGGTGCCGACGAATCGGCCGGGGAAGTCATGTTTGAGCACACTGACCACTTCTTCCTGCACCCGGTACGAGAAGCGCCGACGGGTGCCGAAGTCGGCCACTTGCAGCTCCGACAGCTCGTCGCTGCTGGCGTTGGCCGTCAGCCAGTCGAACTTGCGGTACAACTGCTCGCGCGCTTGTTCGAGGATCACCGTCTGGTAGCGGTAGCGGTTGCGCACTTCGCTGACGATGGCAAGCAACGGCACTTCGAACAGGATCACATGCAGCCATGGCCCGCGCAGGCGGATAAACAGCTCGCCGTTCTCGATGCCGGTCTGCACATAGCGCAGGTTGAAGCGGAACAGCCCGAGGAAGCGCAGAAAGTCCGGCTTCATAAAGCTGATGCGCTCCAGAAAACCCAGCTGATCCGGGCTCAGGCTCAGCTCGGCGAGGCGCTCGATTTGGTAGCGGATCTCCGCCAGGTAGGGGCGCAAGTCTTCGCTGTTACGGCAACGGAATTCCCATTCAACTTCCACGTTGGGGTAGTTGTGCAGCACCGCCTGCATCATGGTCAGTTTGTAGAAGTCGGTGTCGAGCAGGTTCTGCACGATGCGATCGGCAAACACACTCTCGCTCATAACGGGAATCTCCAGATGGGTCGGCGAGGGGGCCGACCTTTACGCACAATTAAGAAAGGGGGCTAGTGGCGCATAGACCTGAGGGGTTTTGCCAGACATTTTTTCGGTGAGGCCACTGGCCTCATCGGGGGCAAGCCCCCTCCCACATTTGAAATGCATTCCACTCCAGGCACTAAATCACTTGCTCCATCATCCACTTCACAAATTCGCGCACCTTGGGCACTTCGGCCGCGTGCTCCGGGTAAGCCAGGTAATACGCATCCTGGCTGGGCATCGCATGCTGCCAGGGGATCACGAGCTTGCCGTCGGCCAGTTCTTCTTCCACCAGAAAACGCGGTAACAACGCCACGCCGCATCCCACCTGCGCCGCGCGGATGCACATATAGAAAGTGTCGAAACGCGGGCCGTGGTAGCTGTGCTCGGTGTGGTAGCCCTGGCTGGCGAACCAGTCGTGCCAGCCTTGAGGCCGCGCAGCGTTTTGCAGCAGTACCAGTTCGCTCAATTGGGTCGGGTCGGTAAAGGGCTGCGCGGGCAGGCTTTCCGGGGCGCACACCGGTACCAGTTCTTCGCTGAACAGCTTCAGGCTCTCGGTGCCGGGGCGTGAACCCGGGCCGAAGTAGAAGGCCATGTCGGCCTTGCCTTGCAGCAGTTCGTCCGGCTCCTGTTCGTTGCACAGGTCCAAATGGATCTGTGGGTGCCGCAAGCGCCAGCCCTTGAGGCGTGGCACCAGCCAGCGCGCGCCGAAGGTGTAGGGCGTGGACACCCGCAGCACTTGGGTCTCGCCGCCGTAAGAGCGCAGGTAATGGGTGGACATCTCCACCTGCGTGAGGATCTTGCGCACTTCCACCAAATACAGTTCGCCCGCCGGGGTCATCTGCAAGCGCCGGCGTACGCGGCGGAACAGCAGGTGTTGCAGCAACTCTTCCAATTGCGCCACCTGTTTGCTCACCGCGCTCTGGGTGAGGTTCAGCTCCTCGGCGGCGCGGGTGAAGCTCAGGTGGCGAGTGGCGGCTTCGAAGCACTGCAAGGCGGTGATCGAAGGCAAATGTCGTTTGTTCAGCACGGGGTGCCTCTTTTAATTCTTGGCATGAATAAACGGAATGATATCTCGCCTAATCGTCGTTTGTTGGCAAGTCTTGGGCCAGCTACAAATAAGCTTTGGATCGCCGCGCCGGCCGCGGCACTTTTTTGTACGCAGATTGAAGGAGTGACCCATGGTTGCCGCATTGCTTGATCGTCTCGGGGTGAACCCGGCGTTGTACCAGTCGGGGAAACAGCCCGTGCATTCGCCGATCGATGGCAGCCGTATCGGCAGCGTGCACTGGGAGGGTGCCGCCGAGGTGGAGCAACAGGTCAGTCGCGCCGAGCATGCATTCGAGGCCTGGCGCAAGGTGCCCGCACCACGTCGTGGTGAGCTGGTGCGCCAGTTCGGTGATGCACTGCGCCAATACAAGGCCGACCTGGGTGAGCTGGTGTCCTGGGAAGCCGGCAAGATCACTCAGGAAGGTTTGGGTGAAGTGCAGGAAATGATCGACATCTGCGACTTCGCCGTTGGCCTGTCGCGTCAGTTGTACGGTTTGACCATCGCCTCTGAGCGCCCTGGCCACCATATGCGTGAAACCTGGCACCCACTGGGGGTGGTCGGCGTGATCAGCGCGTTCAACTTTCCGGTCGCGGTGTGGGCGTGGAACACCGCGCTGGCACTGGTGTGCGGCAACGCTGTGATTTGGAAACCGTCGGAAAAGACCCCGCTCACCGCCCTGGCCTGCCAGGCGCTGTTCGAGCGCGTGGTGAAAAACTTCAGCGATGCCCCCGAGTACCTGAGCCAGGTGATCATCGGCGGCCGCGACGCCGGCGCCGCGCTGGTGGATGACCCGCGCGTGGCCCTGATCAGCGCCACCGGCAGCACCCGCATGGGCCGCGAAGTGGCGCCTAAGGTCGCCGCGCGCTTTGCCCGCAGCATTCTCGAGCTGGGCGGCAACAATGCCATGATCCTTGGCCCGAGCGCCGACCTGGACATGGCGGTGCGCGCTATTTTGTTCAGCGCCGTCGGCACCGCCGGCCAGCGTTGCACCACCCTGCGTCGCTTGATCGCCCATGAGTCGGTCAAAGAAGAAATCGTCACCCGCCTCAAGGCCGCCTATGCAAAAGTGCGCATCGGCCATCCGCTGGAGGGCAACCTGATCGGCCCGCTGATCGACAAACACGGCTTCGACGCTATGCAGGATGCCCTGGAGCAAGCCTTGAGCGAAGGCGGCAAGGTATTCGGCGGCAAGCGCCAGCTGGAAGACAAGTACCCCAACGCTTACTACGTGTCGCCGGCCATTGTGGAAATGCCCGAGCAAAGCGATGTGGTGTGCACTGAGACCTTTGCGCCGATCCTCTACGTAGTCGGCTATACCGATTTCGCCGAAGCCCTGCGCTTGAACAACGCCGTGCCGCAGGGCCTGTCCTCGTGCATTTTCACCACCGACGTGCGTGAAGCCGAGCAGTTCATGTCGGCGGTGGGCAGTGACTGCGGCATCGCCAACGTCAACATCGGCCCCAGCGGTGCGGAGATTGGCGGCGCGTTTGGCGGTGAGAAAGAGACCGGCGGCGGGCGTGAATCGGGTTCGGATGCCTGGCGCGGCTATATGCGGCGCCAGACCAACACCGTGAACTATTCGCTGGAGTTGCCGTTGGCGCAGGGCATTACTTTCGACTGATTACTGCACGTTGGACTGAATCTGGGGAGAGGGCTTGCCCCCTCCCACATTTGATCGCACTAGCACATCAAGATGGTTGTTTGTTGGGTCTCATCGGAGTCTGGCAATGGCATTACGCGAAACATGTTTGTGGGAACACCTCACCCCCAGCCGGCCGGATCGCGCCGCGCTCAAGGGCGAGGTCAACGTGGATGTGTGCGTAATCGGCGCCGGAATCACCGGCCTGTCGGCGGCCATTCACTTGCTGGAACAGGGAAAGAGCGTCGCCGTGCTGGAGGCTCATCGCACCGGGCACGGTGGTTCGGGGCGCAATGTCGGGCTGGTCAACGCCGGCTTGTGGATTCCCCCTGACGATATCGAAGCCGGCTTCGGCGAAGCGGTGGGCAGCCAGCTCAACCGCATGTTGGGTGCGGCGCCGGCGCTGGTGTTCAGCCTGATCGACAAGTACAACATCGATTGCCAGCTGCGTCGCGAGGGCACGTTGCACATGGCGCATAACGCCCGTGGCGAAGCGGATCTGCGCAGTCGTGAAGAACAATGGAAGCGCCGTGGCGCGCCGGTGGAATTACTCACCGGCCAGGCGTGCGAGCAAGCCACGGGCACCAAAAAGATCGCTGCTGCGTTGCTGGATCGGCGCGCGGGGACCTTGAACCCGATGGCCTACACCAGTGGTTTGGCCAACGCCGCCATGGGGCTCGGCGGTCAGTTGTTCGACCATTCCCCGGTGACCCAACTTGAACGCCAGGGCTCGAACTGGTCGGTGCAAACCGAGCACGGTGCGGTGCGGGCGACACAGGTGGTGATCGCTTCCAACGCCTACACCGAAGGCGAATGGACCGAGCTGCGCCGCAACTTTTTCCCCGGTTACTACTATCAGGTCGCGTCGGCGCCTTTGAGTGACGACGCTGCGCGGCAAATCCTGCCTGGCGGCCAGGGCTCCTGGGACACCCGCCAGGTCTTGAGCAGTATCCGCCGCGATGCCGATGGCCGACTGTTGCTGGGCAGCCTGGGCAACGGCAACCAGAAACCGGCATGGTTTCTCAAGGCGTGGGCCGATCGGGTGCAGCAGCACTATTTTCCTTACCTCAAATCGGTGCAGTGGGAGTACACCTGGACCGGCTGCATTGCCTTCACCCCCGACCATTTGATGCGCCTGTTCGAACCGGCCCCGGGGCTGGTGGCGGTCACTGGCTACAACGGCCGCGGCGTGACCACCGGCAGTGTGGTGGGCAAGGCGTTTGCCGACTACCTATGTCACCAGAATCCCCAGGCATTGCCGATTCCATTTGCGCCGATGCAGCCGTTGGCGGCAGTGGGCCTGCGCAGCTGCCTGTATGAGGCAGGATTCTCGCTGTATCACGCGGGGCAGTGCTTGAGGATTGTCATCTGATCAGCGAAATACCCTTCAAATCCCTGCGTTTTCTTAGCAGGCTACTAATCTGTATTGGTGCAAGTCGTAGCAATCACGCACTGTAAATGTGCAGTTCCGTTACGCCTTGGGTTACCGCTGTAGGAACTGTCGTTTGTGGTTCTGGTTGCAGGTGGCACCGGTAGAGGTTGTACCTTTTCGGGCTTGCGGTTGCGCCTGCGCGCGCCAGGGGGTTGCACGTCCTGGCGAGCGGAGCCGAAACACCTGTAATAACAATGACACCGTGTCTTTTTGAAGAATAAAAACGTAATGGCACGAGGCTTGCTCTGAGCTTTCGGTGAAAGGTTTGAATGCAAGTTGTCGTGCCAATAATCAAAAATATCGGAGCACCACTCATGTCCCAGACGTTTTACAAGAAAGGCTTTCTTGCTCTCGCCGTTGCAGCGGCGCTGGGTGTTTCTACGTTTGTTCAAGCTGATGTGAAGATCGGCGTAGCGGGGCCGATGACCGGCGCCAACGCGTCGTTCGGTGAGCAGTATATGAAGGGTGCCCAGGCAGCGGCCGACGCCCTGAACAAGACTGGCGGTATCAACGGCGAGAAAATCGTGCTGGTAGCCGGTGACGACGCATGCGAACCCAAGCAAGCCGTGGCCGTGGCCAACCGCCTGGTGGACCAGGACAAAGTGATTGGCGTGGTCGGGCACTTCTGCTCGTCGAACACCATCCCCGCGTCCGAGGTGTACGACGAGGCCGGCGTGATCGCAATCACCCCAGGCTCCACCAACCCCCAAGTGACCGAGCGCGGCTTGGGCGCCATGTTCCGTATGTGCGGGCGTGACGACCAGCAAGGCATCGTGGCCGGCGACTACATCGTTGATGTGCTCAAGGGCAAGAAAGTCGCGGTGATCAACGACAAGGACACCTACGGTAAAGGTCTGGCCGACGCCACCTCGGCGCAGTTGACCAAGCGTGGCGTCAAGCCGGTGCTGGAAGAAGGCCTGACCCGCGGCGAGAAAGACTTCAGCGCCCTGGTCACCAAGATCCGTTCCACCGGTGCCGACGTCGTGTACTTCGGCGGCCTGCACCCGGAAGCCGGCCCGCTGGTGCGCCAGTTGCGTGAGCAGGGTCTCAAGGACGTCAAGTTCATGTCCGATGACGGTATCGTCACCGACGAGCTGGTGGCCACTGCCGGTGGCGCGCAATACGTCGACGGCGTGTACATGACCTTCGGTGCCGACCCGCGTCTGCTGCCGGACAGCAAGGCCGTGGTGGAAGAGTTCCGCAAAGCGGGCTACGAGCCGGAAGGCTACACCCTGTATGCCTACGCCTCGCTCCAGGCCCTGGCCGCCGGCTTCAATGGCGCCAAATCCAACAAAGGCGAAGACGCGGCCAAGTGGCTCAAGGCCCACCCGGTCAAAACCGTGATGGGCGAGAAGAACTGGGATGCCAAAGGCGACCTGAAAGTCTCCGACTACGTGGTTTACCAGTGGGATAAAGACGGCAAATACCATCAGTTGGAAAAGCAGAAGTAATCCATGTGAGAGGGGGCTTGCCCCCGATAGCGGTGTGTCAGTCAACGGTTGTCTAGCTGACCCACCACATCGGGGGCAAGCCCCCTCCAACATTGGGACTGCGTTGTGATTGAGATCTGACTTTTCCTCCAGAAGCGCCGCGCACCTCCGGGTGTGCAGGTGCTCACCGCGTGAGATTGCGTTATGGATGGTATTTTCCTGCAGCAACTGGTCAACGGCCTGACCCTCGGGTCGGTCTATGGCCTGATCGCCATCGGCTACACAATGGTCTATGGCATCATTGGCATGATCAACTTCGCCCACGGCGAGGTTTATATGATTTCCGCTTACCTCGCGGCGATCAGTCTGGCACTGCTGGCTTACTTCGGCATCGAATCCTTCCCGCTGCTCATTCTCGGCACCTTGATCTTTACCGTGGTCGTCACTGGCGTTTACGGGTGGGTCATCGAACGTGTCGCCTATAAACCGCTGCGCAACTCCACCCGACTGGCGCCGCTGATCAGTGCCATCGGCATCTCATTGATCCTGCAGAACTACGCACAGATCGCCCAGGGCGCCAAGCAGCAAGGCGTGCCGACGCTGCTCGCCGGCGCATGGCGTGTGGATATCGGCACCGGCTTCGTGCAGCTCACCTACACCAAGGTGTTCATCCTGCTGGCGGCCTTCGCCGGCATGGCATTGCTCACCTACGTCATCAAGTACACCAAGCTCGGCCGCATGTGCCGCGCCACTCAGCAAGACCGCAAAATGGCCTCGATCCTGGGGATCAACACCGACCGCGTGATCTCCTACGTGTTTGTGATCGGTGCCGCCATGGCGGCCCTGGCCGGCGTATTGATCACCCTCAACTACGGCACGTTCGACTTCTATGCCGGCTTCATCATCGGCATCAAGGCGTTTACCGCAGCGGTACTCGGCGGCATCGGCTCCCTACCTGGGGCGATGCTCGGCGGGATCATCCTCGGGATCTCCGAATCGCTGTTCTCGGGGTTGATCAACTCTGACTACAAAGACGTGTTCAGTTTCTCCCTGCTGGTGGTGATTCTGATTTTCCGTCCTCAGGGCCTGCTGGGTCGTCCGCTCGTGGCTAAGGTGTAAAACATGTCTGCTGCCAAACCCATCGATATCAAGAAAAGTGTCGTCGATACGGTCCTTGCCGGGCTGATTTCGCTGATCGTGTTCGGTCCGATCGTCGGCGTGGTCCTCGACGGCTACAGCTTCAACCTGGAACCCGCCCGTGTGGGCTTGCTGGTCGCCATTGTGATGGTCGGCCGCTTTGCCATGAGCCTGTTCCTGCAAACCCCCAAGGGCGTGAAGATCCTGCAGGGCTTCGAAAGCAGTGGCTCCGGCGTGCATGTGCTGGCACCGGACTACAAATCGCGGCTGCGCTGGATCATTCCGGCGTTGATCGTGATCGCCATCGTGTTCCCGATCTTTGCCAACAAGTACTTGTTGACCGTGGTGATCCTCGGGCTGATCTACGTGTTACTGGGCTTGGGCCTGAACATCGTGGTTGGCCTGGCCGGGCTGCTCGATCTGGGTTATGTGGCGTTCTACGCCATCGGGGCCTACGGTCTGGCGCTGGGTTACCAATACCTGGGCCTGGGCTTCTGGTCGGTGCTGCCATTGGCGGCCGTCGCTGCGGCGTTGGCGGGGTGTATCCTCGGCTTCCCGGTGTTGCGCATGCACGGCGACTACCTGGCCATCGTGACCCTGGGCTTCGGTGAAATCATCCGGCTGGTGCTCAATAACTGGCTGTCGTTCACCGGCGGCCCGAACGGCATGCCCGTGCCTTCGCCGACCTTTCTGGGTCTGGAGTTCGGGCGCAGAGCGAAGGAGGGCGGGGTACCGTTCCACGAGTTCTTCGGCATCGATTACAACCCCAACATCAAGTTCATGTTCATCTACATCGTGCTGTTTTTGGTGGTGCTGGCTGTGCTGTACATCAAGCACCGCCTCACGCGCATGCCGGTGGGCCGCGCCTGGGAAGCCCTGCGCGAAGATGAGATTGCTTGCCGCTCCATGGGCCTGAACCACGTACTGGTCAAGCTCTCGGCGTTCACCATTGGCGCCTCGACGGCAGGTTTGGCCGGGGTGTTCTTTGCCAGCTATCAGGGGTTCGTCAACCCGTCGTCGTTCACCTTCTTCGAGTCGGCACTGATCCTGGCCATTGTGGTGTTGGGCGGTATGGGCTCGACGGTGGGCGTGGTGATCGCGGCGTTCGTGTTGACCGTGGCGCCGGAACTGCTGCGCAGTTTCTCCGAGTACCGTGTATTGCTGTTCGGGGTGTTGATGGTGGTGATGATGATCTGGCGACCGCGCGGTTTGATCCGCATCAGCCGTACCGGCGTGACACCACGTAAAGGAGTGGCGCCATGAGCAAGGAAGTTGTGCTTTGCGTGGAACACCTGATGATGCACTTCGGTGGCATCAAGGCCTTGAGCGATGTGAGCCTCAAGGTCGAACGCAACTCGATCTTCGCCCTGATCGGCCCGAACGGCGCCGGCAAGACCACGGTGTTCAACTGCCTCACCGGTTTCTACAAAGCCAGTGGCGGCAAGATCGAGCTCAACGTGCGGGGCAAGCAGACCAATGTGATCCAACTGCTGGGCGAGCGCTTCCAGGCCACCGATTTTGTATCGCCGAAAAGCTTCCTCAGCCGCGTCTACTACAAGATGTTCGGCGGCACCCATCTGGTGAACCGGGCGGGGCTGGCGCGTACGTTCCAGAACATTCGCCTGTTCAAGGAAATGTCCGTGGTGGAAAACCTGCTGGTGGCCCAGCACATGTGGGTCAACCGCAATATGTTGGCGGGCATCCTCAACACCAAGGGCTACCGTAAGGCCGAGAGCGATGCCCTCGACCATGCGTTCTACTGGTTGGAAGTGGTGGACCTGGTGGACTGCGCCAACCGTCTGGCCGGCGAGCTTTCCTACGGCCAGCAGCGGCGCCTGGAAATCGCCCGGGCCATGTGCACCCGGCCGCAGATCATCTGCCTGGACGAGCCGGCGGCGGGCCTCAACCCTCAGGAAACCGAAGCTCTGAGCGCGATGATTCGCCTGTTACGCGACGAACACGACCTGACGGTGGTGCTGATTGAACACGACATGGGCATGGTGATGAATATTTCCGACCACATCGTGGTGCTGGACCACGGCAACGTGATCGCCGAAGGCGGGCCGGATGCGATCCGCAACGACCCGAAAGTGATCGCTGCTTACCTGGGCGCTGACGAAGAGGAGCTGGTATGAGTGCACCTATCCTCGAAATGAAGGAATTGGACGTGTTCTACGGCCCGATCCAGGCCCTGAAAAAAGTCTCGCTGCACATCAACGAAGGCGAAACCGTCAGCCTGATCGGCTCCAACGGTGCGGGTAAGTCCACACTGTTGATGTCGATCTTCGGCCAGCCTCGGGCCGAGTCCGGGCAGATCCTCTACAACGGCGTCGACATTACCCACAAGTCGTCCCACTACATCGCCTCCAACGGCATCGCGCAGTCGCCGGAAGGGCGGCGGGTGTTCCCCGACATGACCGTCGAGGAAAACCTGCTGATGGGCACCATCCCGATCGGTGACAAGTTCGCCAGCGAAGACATGCAGCGCATGTTCGAGCTGTTCCCGCGCCTCAAGGAGCGGCGTAACCAGCGCGCCATGACCATGTCCGGCGGCGAGCAGCAAATGCTCGCCATCGCCCGTGCGTTGATGAGCCGGCCCAAGTTGTTGCTGCTGGATGAACCGAGCCTGGGGCTGGCGCCGATTGTGGTGAAGCAGATCTTTTCCACCCTGCGCGAATTGGCGGCGACCGGGATGACAATCTTCCTGGTGGAACAGAATGCCAACCACGCGTTGCGTCTGTCGGACCGCGCCTATGTGATGGTCAACGGTGAGATTCGCCTGACCGGCACCGGCAAGGAGCTGTTGGTGAACGAGGAAGTGCGCAACGCCTATCTCGGCGGGCACTGAGGACGTGGGGGAGGGGGCAAGCTCCTCCCCGCATTTGTTTTGAGTGATCCACAAGGCTGATCCAAATTGTGGAAAACAAATCCAGCCTCCCTCCAAAGCGCGACATATAGCCGCCGCAAATCGCTGTTTTGTCACAGTTTTGACTTGTCCCCATCCACTGTGGAACCGGCTGTGGGTAACGTGGGAGTAGCTGGCTGAAAGCCTCTGTTTCCGCGGCCTGTAGCCTGGCGGTTGTTTTTTGAGCAGTGGTTTTTTCGTGAGCGTTCGAGGGGTTTGTCAACCTGTTTAAAGACACAGGTATATGACCGAATTATGTCCGTTAAGCCTGTGGATAAGTCTGTGATTAAACTCTGGAAAGACCTCCGCAGAGGCCGAAATAACTGGCCTGGAGCCATCGCGCGGATTTTTCAGCGTGTGTCGGGCCTACATAGGCCTCGCTGAAGGTCAAGCAAAATACTTTCCGAAACAGCCCGCAGCCCTTGTATACAGCGGGTTTGGCCGGTTTGAACTTGCCCCCAAAGACTGTGGGCGCAGCTGTGGATAACCTGCGTGCATATGGCTACAGGCTACGCAGTACAAGGGTTTGAGCCGAGTGATCATAAAATAACCAGTCATGCCGCAGTGCTTGCGCTTAGCGGTTGCCGCAACGGCGGTGGACGGGCATTCTGCTGGCTGATTTTTTCCCGTCGCTCGCAAGGAGAACACCATGTCCGACACGCTGTTTATTACTGGCGCCACTTCAGGTTTCGGCGAAGCCTGCGCTCGTCGCTTCGCCCAGGCTGGCTGGAAACTGGTGCTCACTGGCCGGCGTGCCGAGCGTTTGAATGCGCTGGTGGAAGAACTTTCCAAGCAGACCGAAGTGCACGGCCTGGTAGTGGACGTGCGTGACCGCAAGGGCATGGAAGACGCGATCGCTAACCTGCCGCCGTCGTTTGCCACCCTGCGCGGCTTGATCAACAACGCCGGCCTGGCGGTGGGCACCGACCCCGCGCCCAAGTGCAACCTGGACGACTGGGAAACCATGGTCGATACCAATATCAAAGGCCTGCTGACCACCACCCATCTGCTGCTGCCACGTTTGATCGCCCATGGCCGGGGCGCGGGCATCATCAACCTGGGCTCCATCGCCGGCAGCTACCCATACCCGGGCAGCCATGTGTACGGCGGCTCCAAGGCGTTCGTCAAACAGTTCTCCCTGAACCTGCGCTGCGACCTGCAAGGCACCGGCGTGCGCGTGACCAACATCGAGCCGGGCCTGTGCGAAAGCGAGTTCTCCCTGGTACGTTTTGGCGGTGACCAGGCGCGATACGACGCCACCTACGCCGGCGCCGAGCCGATTCAGCCGCAGGATATCGCCGACACTATTTTCTGGGTGCTCAACACTCCGGCGCACGTCAATATCAACCGCCTGGAGTTGATGCCGGTGAGCCAGAGCTGGGCTGGGTTTGCGATTGAGCGGGGGGCCAAGTAAGGCGTTAGACCGAGTCGCTGCTATCGGGGGCAAGCCCCCTCCCACACTCGACCGTGTTCACAAACCTAAGATGTGCACTGGTCAACTGTGGGAGGGGGCTTGCCCCCGATGGCGTCAAATCGGCCAAAACACGACATAAGGTACACTCCCTGTCTGAAAGCCCCTCCGTATCGTGCGGATTCAGGGTTTTGACGGGAGGCAATGTGAGTAACCGAGGTGAGCAGGCACTGCTCAAACAATCGACGATTCTGATGTTCGCAGTCGCGATCGCCGGGATTGTCACGGGTCTGATATCCGGCGCCCAATCCATTCTGTTCGACGGCTTTTTCTCGCTGATCGCCACCGCCATCAAGGTGCTGATGCTGATCACGGCCAAGCTGATCGCCAAGAAAAGCAACGAGCGTTTCCAATTTGGCTACTGGCACCTGGAACCCATGGTGCTGTTGATCGAAGGCAGTTTCCTGCTGCTGATCGCCATCTATGCATTCCTCAACGGCGTGTTCGGCATTATCAATGGCGGGCGCGAGGTCGAATTGGGCCTGGTGATCATCTACGCGGCGGTGTTTACCGTCGTCGAGTTCGGCTATTTCTTCTATGTGCGTTATCGCAACCGCGCACTGAAATCGTCGTTGATCCAGTTCGATAACATCAGTTGGCTGGTGGACGCGATGCTGTCGGTGGGGCTGCTGATCAGCTTTCTGGCCGCGCTGTTGCTCAAGTCCCAGGGCTATGGCGAATGGGCGGTGTATGTCGACCCCATGATCCTGATTCTGCTGGCCCTGAGCATGCTGGCGCCGGCGTTCAAGATCCTGCGCCCGGCGTTGCGCGACGTGCTGGGGATTGCGCCGGATCATCTGGACGACAAGGTGCGCGAGGTCATGGACGCCGCGACGGCGAGACATGGTTTCGAAGAGTACGTGTCGTACGTGCAGAAGCATGGACGCGCTCGGTTTATCGAAATCCATGTGGTGTTGCCAGCGGATTACCCGGTGGATAACGTTGCGACCCTCGACGGATTGCGCGAAGAGATATCCACAGGGCTCGGCACGCCGGATGCGGCGCGCTGGTTGACGATCAGCTTTACCGCAGATCGTAAGTGGATTGCGTAAGGCCCTGGTAGCAGGTGGCCAAGTGATACGGCGTGGTCGACGGCATGTCCCTTCGGCTCACGGCGCCATTGGCATCCAGGCATTCGTGCCAGCCTTTGTCGTGCAGGAAGTGCTGCTGCAGCGCCAGCAATTGGCGTTGCAACACCGCTTGGCTGTTGGGGCGCAGGGTCAGCGCGCGCAGGTATTCGGCCTGGGCCCAAATGCGTTGGGTGCCGTCGCGCACGCTGCCATCGAGGGCAAGCATGCCGCTGACCGCGCCGGTCACGTTATCCACACCCTTGAGTTCGGCATAGGCAAACGCCCGCGTCAGTGAGGCGTGCAACGGCGTACCGCGCAGCACATCCGACGATTCCAGCAAAAAGAACCATTCGAACTGGTGCCCGGGCTCAAACCAGTTATCCACAGCACCCAGCGGTTTTTCCATCATCACGCCGTGCTGGCGGTCGATGAAGCGCTGTTGCATAGCGGTTGCCAGGCTGAGCAGAGCGGCTTGCACGGTGGCGTCCTCACGCACCGCGAGGGTGGCCAGAAAGCCTTCGGCCAAATGCATCAACGGGTTCTGCAATGGGCCGGAATCGAGCGACGACCAGTTGCGCTCCAGTACGGCTTCGTACAGGCCGTCATTTGTGGCGAAGCGTTGCGCGACGACTTCCAGGGCCGCATTGAGTACCGATTCCACCAACGGTTCGCGCACCTTGGCCCAGTAATGGGCACAGGCGAAGATGATGAATGCGTGGGTGTAGAGGTCTTTGCGCATGTCCAGCGGCTGGCCGGCGGGGTCGATGCTGTAGAACCAGCCGCCGTGTTCGGCGTCGTGGAAGTGCCGCTGCAAGGAGCGAAACAACGCCGCTGCCCGCGCTGGGGCAAACTCGGCATCGGGTTGGCCGATCAGGCTGGCGAACAGATACAACTGCCGGGCGCAGGCCATGGCGCGGTAGCGTTGCGGCGGCAAAGGATGGTGATCGGCGTCCAGCGCCTCGTAAGGCAACGCCAGCTCGGCATTCCAGCCTGGGCCCTGCCACAGCGGCACGATCAGGTCATGGAAGTGGGTGAGCACGGTGTTCAAAGAGGGTTGGGAAGCGCTGGGCATTGGCTGGCGTCGTCACGGCAGAGGTGTAGGCGCGCATGGTAGCAGGCTTGGGTTCTGTGGTGTCTGTGGCACAGCTATCGGGGGCAAGCCCCCTCCCACCTTTTGATAGCGCTGCAGTCAAATGTGGGCAGGGGCTCGCCCCCGATGAGGCCTTCAGCCGTGCGGCCAATCAGCCCGCCAGCCACCAGACCCCTCCCACCGTTTGAGAGCGCTGCAGCCAAATGTGGGAGGGGGCTTGCCCCCGATGAGGCCTTTAGCCGCACTGCCAATCAGCCCGCCAGCCACCAGACCCCTCCCACCTTGTGATAGCGGCCAAATGTAGGAAGGGGCTTGCCCCCGATGAGGCCTTCAGCCGCGCTACCAATCAGCCTGCCAGCAACCAGAACCCTCCCACCTTGTGATAGCAATGCAGCCAAATGTGGGAGGGGGCTTGCCCCCGATGAGGCCTTTAGCCGCGCTGCAAATCAGCCCGCCAGCAACCAGACCCCAGTCGCCGCCGAAGCCGCCCCGGCCATTCGCACCAATGGCGCCGCCGCCGCCGGCAGGAAGCGCACCAGTGCATAACCGGCTGCGTGCAGTGCTGCCGTCGCGCCGACAAAACCGGCGGCGTATGCCCAAGGGCTGGACATCTCCGGCAGTTCCAGGCCATGGGCCACACCGTGAAACAGCGCAAACAACGCCGTGGCGGCGATCGCCATCAACAGCGGCGGCCGCACCGCCAGCGCCACGGCCAGGCCCAGGGCCAGCACCGAGGCGGCAATCCCGTTTTCCAGCGCCGGCAGTGCCAGGCCCTCGAAACCCAGCAGGCCGCCGATCAGCATCGTGCCCACAAACGTGCACGGCAGTGCCCAGCGCGCGGCGCCTTTCTGCTGGGCGGCCCAGAGGCCCACCGCCAGCATGGCCAGCAAATGATCGAGGCCGCCCAAGGGGTGGCTCATACCGGCCACCAGGCCGTTATCGCCGTGGCCGGGGTGGGCGAAGGCCAGCGCCGGAGCGAGAAGCAGGGCAGCGGTGGCAAAGAGTTTGTTGAGGCTCATAACTAGCTTCCTTGAAGAGAGATCAGGCGGCGGTCAGCAGACCCTGGCGTTCGATAAAGGCCACGATGTCGTCCAGGCCGACCCCGGTTTTTTGGTTGCTGAACACAAAGGGTTTACCGTTGCGCATGCGCTGGGTGTCGCTGTTCATCAGTTCCAGCGAGGCGCCGACCAAGGGGGCGAGGTCGATCTTGTTGATCACCAACAGGTCGGATTTGCAGATGCCCGGGCCGCCTTTGCGCGGCAGCTTGTCGCCGGCGGACACATCGATCACGTAGATGGTCAGGTCCGACAGTTCCGGGCTGAAGGTCGCCGACAAGTTATCCCCACCGGACTCCACCAGGATCAGGTCCAGGCCGGGGAAGCGGCGGTTGAGTTGATCCACCGCTTCGAGGTTGATGGAGGCGTCTTCACGAATCGCTGTGTGCGGGCAGCCGCCGGTTTCCACGCCGATGATGCGCTCGGGCGCCAAAGCCTGGTTGCGCACCAGAAAATCGGCGTCTTCGCGGGTGTAGATGTCGTTGGTGACCACCGCCAGGTTGTAGCGATCGCGCAGGGCGAGGCATAGGGCCAGGGTCAGAGCGGTCTTGCCGGAGCCTACCGGGCCGCCAATGCCGACGCGCAAGGGTTGTGTGTGCATGTGCTTCTCCGAAGTAAAGGGCGCCAAAATCTAAAGAACCTATGAACGAAACAGGCGGCTGTACTGGCGCTCGTGGGCCATGCACGCCAGGGACAGGCCAAACGCGGCGCTGCCGCAATGGTCGGGGTCGATGCGACTGGCGTCCTGCTGGGCTTGTTGCAACAGCGGCAGCAGTTCGCTGGTCAGGCGCTGGGCAGCTTGCTGGCCCAGGGGCAGGGTTTTCATCAGCACGGCCAATTGGTTTTCCAGCCAGCTCCACAGCCACGCGGCGAGGGCGTCTTCGGCGCTGATGCTCCAGGCGCGCGCGGCCAACGCCCAGCCAAGGGCCAGGTGTGGTTCGCTGAGGTGGTCGAGAAAGTGACGTGCGGCGGCGTCCAGTTCGGGCAATCCGTTGAGCAGTTGTTGCAGGGAATAGCCCATCTGCCGACTTTCTTGATACAGCTCGCGAGTCTCACGGCTGGCGCGGTGTTCTTCGCACAATTGCGTCAGCCGCGTCCAATCCTGAGCGGCGGCCGCCCGGCAGTGGGCGAGCAGCAAAGGCGCTTCGAAGCGCGCCAGGTTGAGCAGCAACTGGTCGCCGATCCAACGCCTGGCGCTGGCCGCATCGCAGACGCGGCCGTTCTCCACGGCCATCTCCAGGCCCTGGGAATAGCTGTAGCCGCCAATCGGCAATTGCGGACTGGCCAGACGCAGCAACGCCCAAGCTGGGTTCATAGACGCACGCCGAACTGATGCAGCTTGGGCGGGTAGTTGAAATCTTCATCGCCATGGCGCGAGTGGTGATGGCCGCCGCCGTAGGCACCGTGCTCCGGTTGAAAGGGCGCCTCGATGGTTTCGGTGTGGGCGCCTAGTTGTTCGAGCATGGCTTTGAGCACGTAATCGTCGAGCAGGCGCAACCAACCATGCCCGACCTGCAGCGCCACATGGCGGTTGCCCAGGTGATAGGCGGCGCGGGTCAGCTCATAAGCGCTGCTGCAGGTGACGTGCAGCAGCTGTTCAGGGCGTGCAGTGACGCGTACGACACGTCCGTCTTCCGCCTGTAGGCATTCGCCATCGTGCAGCGGCGGCTGGCCACGCTCCAGAAACAGGCCGACGTCTTCACCATCGGCACTGAAACAGCGCAGGCGGCTTTTGCTGCGCGCTTCGAAATTCAGCTGCAACTCAGCGGCCCAGAGGGCTTGGGGGGCAATTCGGCGATGGATCACCAGCATCAGAAAGCTTCCAGCTAGGGGCAATGAACCAGCTAGAGCAAGGGCCTTGCCAACCCCGCAAAAGCGTAGGAATTACCTGTAGGTGGGGAGGCGGCTGCCACCGAATGGGGCAGTGCTGCGCGCAGGAAGTGCCTCAAGATGGTGCGCCTGCCAGGGGCTTGCCCCGGACATGGGCGTTTTGGGATTTTTCCTACGGCATCACGGGATTCGGCGCTCAGCGCGCTACACGGCCGGTGATTAGGCTTTGCGCCGTGTTTAATCCGCTGCGATGTTCATCATGTTTAAGTCATTTTTATGTTCGTTTTTTATCGGCTTGTCGTTTGTTGTGTCGTCGGCTTCAGCCAACTATCAACCGCGTTCGACCCTCGGCGCGTCACTGCAAAGCCTGCCGTCTGCCTCGATTACCAATGTGATCGACCGGGCCCATGAATTGTTGGGCACACCTTATAAGTGGGGCGGCATGTCGGTGGAGCAAGGCTTCGATTGCAGCAGCTTGCTGGTCTACCTGTTCAAGACCCAAGCCAATATCCAGATCCCACGCACCACGGCGGCGATGCACCGTTCAACGGCCGCCACCATCCAGCGCAACGCCCTCAAACCCGGCGATGCGGTGTTTTTCAAGGGCAATGGTCGCGGGCAAGTCAGTCACGTAGGGCTTTACATTGGCGAGGGCAAATTCATTCACTCGCCCCGTACCGGCAAGAACGTACGCATCGACTCGTTGAGCAACAGTTATTGGAACAAGCACTACACCACCGCCAAGCGTTTCCACGCGGCGGGTTGATTGGTCTACTCGGTGCTGCCCAGCCCTTGCCAGTGCTTGAGGCCGATAAAGATAAAGCGCAGCTGTTGAGTGATCTTCGCCTGGGGCGTGAGGTGGGCCGGCAGCGCCTGGGCCGGAGGGTCGATGATATCGGGCAGGGTGGCGAACACGCTCTTGACGATCAGGTCGGCCATCACATGCAAGCCTTCGGCATTCAGGTGTTGCAGCTTTGGCATTAGCGTCAGGTCGGCCGCCAGGTCGCGGGTAATGTCTTCGCGCAGTGCGGCGATGGCCTGACGCACGGCCAGGCAGCCGCCATATTGCTCGCGGGCCAGGAACAGGAATTGCGAGCGATTGGCCGACACCACATCGAGAAAGATGCGTACGGAGGCATCGATGATGCCGCCCATGACGAATTCGTTATGGCGCACCAGGCGAATGGTGGCGCGGAAGGTCTGGCCGACTTCGCTGACCAGCACCAGGCCCAGTTGATCCATATCGGCAAAGTGTCGATAGAAGCCGGTGGGGACAATGCCGGCCGTCTTGGCCACTTCGCGCAGGCTCAAGCTGCCAAACCCACGGCCGCACTCCATCAGATGACGAGCAGCGTCCATCAGGGCAAGGCGGGTCTGTTGCTTTTGTTCGGCACGGGGCAGCATGGGCG